>JAGBWA010000021.1 GCA_017630035.1 Bacteroides sp. | reverse complement strand
ACACCACGGCCACCTTCACCAAACGAGTTGTCGAATGCCAAACGTACGTGTGCGCGCAAACCTTTCAATAAGAAGCCAAGGTCTTGTTGCAACGTAAAGTCGGTATTCAAACGGTCGTTAGTGTTATAAGAGATACCGTTTGCATAAAGATACTCTGCAGAGTTTTGAGAAGATTGAGTTGGCTTGGGTTGGTAGTAACCGAAGTGACCACTGTTATAGATGGGCACGAATGAGTCAGGAGCTGTACCATAGAATGCAGCCCAAACCAAGTTAGGATATTGACCACCAGGAGACTTAGTTACAGCGTGAGAACCAGAAAGGTTAACGCTCAACTTAGTTGTCTTAGTCAATGTGAAGTCCAAGTTTGAACGAACGTTGAAACGGTCGTATGAGTAACCTGGATCATAACCACGTGTGCTAGCAACGCGCTTGTAGATGTCACCTTCGTGAGAGTAGTCCACGTTAGCATAGTAGCGAACGAACTTAGTACCACCCGATACACTTACGTTAGCGTTGTAAGAAGTAGCAACGTTCTTCAACAAGTAGTCTGCCCAGTTCATGTTAGGATAGCGTTCAGCTTCCTCTGCATTAGCAGGGTAACGATACTTGTGGATGAAGTCTTGAGTCTTGTAGTGGCTTGTGAAGTATTCAGGAGCCCATGCCAATTCGCGTTCGATAACTTCGTTACGCATGTGCAATGCATCGTAAGCATCCATCATGTCGGGAAGTTTAGAGTAGAACTTCAATGTTGCGTTAGCGTTTACTTGGATTTGAGCTTTACCCTCTTCACCACGCTTAGTAGTAATCAAGATTACACCGTTAGCACCACGCACACCGAATACGGCAGTTGCAGATGCGTCCTTCAATACAGAGATAGAAGCAACAGAGTTGATATCTACACTGCTCATAGGACGTTCGATACCGTCAACCAATACCAAAGGTTCACTATTGTTCCAAGAGGTGACACCACGAATTTGGATTTGTGGGTCTTCAGCACCTGGCTGACCACTTGTTTGCATAGTGATTACACCAGGAAGGTTACCACTCAAGGCTTGACCCAAGCTGGTTACACCACCGGTGCGTTCCAATTTTTCACCAGAAGCTTGTGCAATAGCACCTACTACTGATTCTTTCTTTTGTTGACCAAAACCCACAACAACAACTTCTTCGAGCAATTGTGAGTCGTCTTGCAATGTTACCTTAATAAGGCTTGTTGAGGCTTTCACCTCTTGTGTTTTCATACCGATGTATGAAATTACCAAAACAGAGTTACTGCTTGGTACGGACAATTGGAAATTACCGTCAATGTCGGTAATTGTACCAACAGTTGCGTCACTCTTTAATACTACAGACGCACCGATAACAGAATCACCGTTACCGTCCAAAACCACACCTTTCACTGTTATGCCGTTCTGTGCAACTGCGCTAAAGCAGGTTAAAAGCATCAGAAAGAACAAGAAAGGAATCTTCTGAATGTTCTTAGTTACATTTTTCATTACCATTAGTTTAAGAAATTTAAATACTAAATCTTAATTTCAAAATTCATTGTTTAAGGATTAATTAATGTCTAACCTGAATTGATTTTCTCCATAATAGTTTGATTTAAAAGGGGTTAATACTAAAAATATTTAATTGTTTGTTTTACTATAAATGTCTTATTTTATTGTTGCATAAGGACCAACTACAGTACCGGTAAATCCACCACAACGTGCTGTTGACAAGAATTCAGCATCCACACCGTTGCAAAGTTCGATCCATTCTTTTCCGTCATTAAGCGAGTAGCAGAATGTGTAAGTCTCGCCCAAAGAGATAACCTTCAAATCGATTACCTTTGTATTATTAGGTAATACTTGAGAAGCGATTTCTTTGATGCCTTCGCGACCTGCATATTGAATCAACGAAATAGTCTTTTCTTCACCCTTCTTTCCGAAAGCAAAGAAGTAATGATGTTGCTCATCTTTGAAAAGGATCAAACCTGCCTTTTCAGCCTCAGTTTCTGGATTGAACAACATACGAGTTTGTGCTTCGAATTCATGGTGTTGCATACGACGAGCCACCAATGCAGGAGTAGCACGTTCAGATGCAGCCACATCAGCACACTTCAAAGTCAAATATCCTGGAGTAGCAGTCAACGAATACAAATCAGTAGCAGGAGCACGCAAGGTATGCCATTGCAAGCCTAAAATAGAGTCATTAAATTCTTCGAAATCACTAAAGTTACCAAATGTCACTTGTTCTTCGCGTTTAACGCCTTCACGCTTTTGAATCATAGGAACAACCTCATCACCTTGTGTAATCAAAGGATAACCATCTTCGGTCCAAGTTACAGGCAACAAGAATGTTTCACGTCCTAAGTTTTCAAATCTGTTATTGATAGGACGACAAGCCAAGAATACAGCCCACCAATCGCCTTCCTTAGCTTGTACCAAGTCGGCATGACCAGCACAAGTAATCGGATTATCACGATTTGGATCCAAATGGCGTTGAGTCAAAATAGGATTATTCTTATAAGGCTTGTATGGACCCATTGGAGAATCCGCACGGAAGATTACTTCACTATGCCAAGTGCTTGTACCGCCTTCAGCATCCATCAAATAATATTTGCCATTGATTTTGTAAACATGAGGACCTTCAATCCAAACAGGATTTTCAGCAGGATTAGAACCCTTATTCACAAGAATCTTGCGAGGGCCAACAGTTTTATCATTCTTCCAATCAAACTCTTGAATGCGAATAGTGCGGTGACCATCGTATTCAGCCTTAAAGTCTGGAGCTTCATCGTTGTTCACGATATAAGCCTTACCATCTTCATCAAAGAAGAAACTTGGATCGATACCACCTACTTCAGGAAGCATAATAGGATCACTCCATTCACCAAATGGATCTTGAGTCTTCACATAGAAGTTTCCAGCACCTACGTTTGTTGTAACCATGTAGTAGGTCTTGTTATGAGGGTTATAGCTGATTGCTGGAGCAAAGATACCACCACTTACATGTTGACGTTGCATATTCACCAACTGAGATGGGCGAGAGAGTACATAACCAACTTGCTTCCAATTCACCAAGTCGCGACTATGGAAGATGGGTACACCTGGGAAGTAGACAAAAGTCGATGTTACCAAGAAGTAATCGCCTTCGCCATTTGTACAGATACTTGGGTCTGAATACCAACCCGGAAGAATTGGAGTATAGAAGCTATCTTCTGATGGCAACGGATTGTTGCGATAGAAAGCATCATTACCCACATAAGAGAAGTTGTCGAACAAGGCAACACCTTTCTCGATAACCGGCAATTGTGCCGAAGAACCAGCGCAAGAAACAAGCATTTGGCCTGTCATTGCAACACTCAGTGCTATGGTTAAAAACTTCTTCATTCGTTGTGTTTTTGCTTAAATTGACACTATTTTGATTAAAACGATGCAAATGTAAAAAGAATATAATAAATATTATATAATATTGTGTTACGTGTTTTATCGTTTAGAGTACAAAAAACACTTAAATGTTACCAATATTTTATCTCACGTTACATAAGCAACACTTATATACATATTATTCAATTACTTAAGCTATGTTACATCATTTATTGTTAAAAGCTAATCATCGGCTAAATATTCGACAAATATACAAAAAAGTCTAAAAAGCGCAAAGGAAGCAGAAAAAACGTTTATTAACATTCGATATATGATTATGTTTCAAAACCTGAAAAATCACAAGAAAAGATTGGCTATAACGACAAAATAGTGTATGTTTGCGATAAAATAATCTCTAAATATATGTATAAATACGATTTAATCACCATCTTAGGACCAACAGCTTCGGGAAAGACAGCTTTCGCCACTTCGCTTGCGGCACAATTAGGAAGCGAAATCATCAGTGCCGACTCACGCCAACTTTATCGCGGCATGGACTTAGGAACCGGAAAAGATTTAAGCGATTACATCGTTGATGGCAAACAAATACCCTACCACTTGATAGACATAGTTGATGCAGGATACAAATACAACGTATTCGAATACCAACAAGACTTTTTAAAAGCATACCAAGCAATAAAGGCGAAAGGAATCACTCCTATCCTTTGCGGTGGAACCGGCATGTATTTGGAATCTGTACTCAAGGGATACAAGTTACTACCTGTACCCGAAAACAAGACCTTAAGAGAAGACTTAGCAGGAAAGTCATTAGACGAATTGACCGCCATATTACAAACCTACAAAACGCTACACAACACCACCGATGTAGATACAGCCAAACGAGCCATCCGAGCTATTGAGATAGAAGAACACTACAAACATACGCCCGTTGACGAACGAGCATTCCCGCAACTAAACAGCCTAATCATCGGCATTGACATCGACCGCGAGCTTCGACGAAAAAAAATCACACAGCGCCTTAAGCAACGCCTCGACGAAGGCATGATAGACGAAGTACGCACCCTTTTAGCACAAGGCATTGCCCCCGATGATTTGATTTACTACGGATTAGAATATAAATACCTCACACTTCACGTTATCGGCGAACTGACCTTCCAAGAAATGTTTAGCCAATTGGAAATCGCTATACATCAATTCGCCAAGCGCCAAATGACCTGGTTTAGGGGCATGGAAAGACGAGGTTTTACCATTCATTGGCTAGATGCAACACTTTCCACCGAAGAAAAAATAGAAAAAGTGCTAAAATTATTAGAAGAATAATTACATTTTGATTACATTTGCGCCAAAGTAGCATAAAAACAATAGTAACTTAGATTTAAACATGAGCGTATCACCCGAAAAATGGGGGGTTATCTACAACCCGAAAGCCGGAACCCGAAAAGTAAAGAAAAGATGGAATAAGATTCGGGAGTACATGGACAGTAAAGGCGTACAATACGACTATGTACAATCCGAAGGTTTCGGCTCAGTAGAGCGTTTGGCAGGCATTCTTGCCAACAATGGTTATCGCACCATTGTCATTGTAGGCGGAGATGGTGCCTTGAACGATGCCATCAACGGCATCATGCTATCAGAGGCCGAAAACAAAGAACAAATAGCCATCGGCATCATTCCCAATGGTATTGGCAACGACTTTGCCAAGTATTGGGAGATGTCCACCGATTATAAAGAGGCCGTCGATTGCCTCATCCAGAACCGTCGTCGCCGCATCGATGTAGGCACATGCTACTATTACGACGGAGAAAAGCATCAAACACGTTATTTCTTAAACGCCATCAACATTGGTTTGGGAGCCCGCATTGTAAGCATCACCGACCAATGCAAACGCTTTTGGGGCGTAAAGTTCCTCTCCTACTTCATGGCGCTACTATCCTTGATATTCGAGCGCAAGCTCCATCGCATGCACCTCAAGATAAATGGTGAGCACATTCGCGACCGCATCATGACCGTCTGCATCGGTAGTGCGTGGGGTTACGGACAAGCCCCCAGTGCCGTTCCCTACAACGGTTGGCTGGACGTATCCGTTATCTATCGTCCCGAGTTGCACCAACTTTGGTCAGGCCTTTGGATGCTCATCAATGGACGCATTCTGAACCATAAAGTCGTGAAGCCCTACCGCACCCAGCGCGTCAAAGTGCTTCGTGCCCACAACGCCTCGGTCGATTTGGATGGTCGCATCTTGGATCGTCATTTCCCGTTGGAGATAGCTATCCTCCACGAGGCGATAACGCTAATCATTCCTTGAAGAATTAAGAATTAAAAGTTAAAAATTAAATACCAAATAAAATTAAAGAAAGAAAAAATGAAAAAACTATTCAGCTACATGTTGGTGTTGATTCTGCTCATTAGCAGCAACATCGTTCCGGTGATGGCACAAGAAATGCCTGCTATCCCTGTAGACAAGAACGTCCGCATCGGACAATTAGAAAACGGACTTACCTATTACATCCGCCACAATGCACTACCCGAAAACAGAGTAGAGTTTTACATTGCACAAAAGGTAGGTTCTATTCAAGAAGAGCCCCAACAACGCGGTTTGGCTCACTTCTTGGAACACATGTGCTTCAACGGCACGAAGAACTTCCCAGGCGATGAACGCGGCCTTGGCATCGTACAATGGTGCGAAAGCAAAGGTATCAAGTTTGGTACAAACCTCAACGCCTACACTAGTGTGGACGAAACCGTATATAACATCAGCAACGTGCCCAGCACCGACCAAAATGTAGTTGACTCATGTCTGCTCATCTTGCACGACTGGAGCAGTGCCGTATTGCTTCAAGACAAAGAGATTGACAAGGAGCGTGGCGTTATCCACGAAGAGTGGCGCTCACGCAACAGCGGCATCATGCGTCTCTACACCGAGGCACAAGCTACCATGTATCCCGACTCAAAATACATCGACTGTATGCCTATCGGTAACATCGATGTAATCGACAACTTCCCCTACCAAGCCATCCGCGACTACTACCAAAAGTGGTATCGTCCCGACTTGCAAGGCATTATCGTTGTGGGCGACGTTGATGTAGATGCCATCGAAGCCAAGATTAAGCAAATCTTTGCCGACATCCCAGCTCCAGTCAATGCGGCCGAACGCATCTACTACCCAGTACCCGACAACCAAGAGCCACTTATCTACATCGGTAAGGACAAGGAAATCGACGACCCAAGCATTGCCGTCTTCTTCAAGACCGATGCTACCCCACGCGAACAACGCGGTTCGTTGGCCTATTTGTTGCAAAACTACATGCTAAGCATGATTAGCAACATGCTCAACGCCCGTCTTAGCGAAATCCGCCAACAAGCCACACCTCCATTCATCTCGGCCAGCGGTGGTTATAGCACCTACTTCTTGGCCAGCACCAAGGATGCCTTCCAACTCAGTGTAAGCAGCAAGGCCGAAGGCATTACCGAAGCCCTTCAAGCCGCCTTGGTCGAAGTAGAACGTATGCGTCGTTTCGGCTTCACTGAATCGGAATACGAACGTGCTCGCGCCAACTTCCTCACTCGTTTGGAATCGGCCTACAACGAACGCGAAAAGACCCGTAGCGAAAACTACGTAGATGAATACGTGCGCCACTTCCTCGACAACGAGCCTATCCCAGGTATCGAGTACGAATATACCATCTTCAACCAAGTGGCCCCAAGCATCACAGCCGCCGTTATCAACCAAGTGATCCAACAAGGCGGTTTGATCCCCGACAACAACCAAGTAGTCATGATTGCTGCCCCCGACAAGGAAGGTGTTGTATTGCCCACCAAGGAAGAGGTTGCAGCCATGTTGAAGGGCATGAAGGAATTGGACGTTACTCCTTATGTAGATAAGGTATCTAACGAACCATTGATGAAGGAAGCCCCCCAAGGCGGCAAGATTGTGAAGGAAGAGCCAAGCATCTACGGCACTACCCTCCTCACCCTCTCGAACGGCATCAAGGTATATTTGAAGCCAACCGACTTCAAGGCCGACGAAATCCGCATGTACGGTCACAGCTGGGGTGGTAACAGCCTCTTTGCCGACGAAGATGCCCTCAACTTCCAAAGCGGCATCATGAATAGCGTTATTGCAGCCGGTGGTGTAGGCAACTTCAGCAACACCGACCTTCCAAAGATTCTTGCCGGTAAGAAGGTAAGCATCAGTACAAGCGTTGGCACATTGGCCGAAACCATTAGCGGTAGCACCACACCGAAAGATTTCGAAACCATGCTTCAATTGGCCTACCTCAAGTTCACTGCCCCACGCATGGACCAAGAAGCCTTTGCTTCATACAAGAACCGTACCAAGGCAGCCCTCGAAAGCGCACAAGCCAACCCCTTGTCATCGTTCAACGACTCGGTAACCGTAACCCTCATCGGCAACCACCCACGAAGAATTTTGATGCAACCCGAAATGGTGGATCAGTTGGACTACGACAAGATGATGGCCTTCTATAAAGACCGCTTTGCCAATGCCGGCGACTTCACCTTCTTCTTCGTGGGCAACCTCGACATCGAAGCCATGAAGCCACTCATCGCTCAATACCTCGGCTCGCTCCCAACCATCAACCGCAAGGAATCATGGCGCGACAACAACATTGAGTACCGCAAGGGCAACATCCTGAACGAGTATGCCAAGGAACAAGAAACCCCAATGGCTACCATTGCTATGATGTACACCGGCGAATGTGAGTACACCCTAAAGAGCAACATTTTGATGAGCATGCTCAATCAAGCCCTCGACATGGTCTTCACCGAAGAAATCCGTGAAAAAGAGGGCGGTACATACGGCGTATCGTGTGCCGGCCAAATCGAAAAGCTCCCACGCGAAGAGTTCATCATGCAAGTTGTTTACCAAACCGACCCAGCCAAGAAAGACCACTTGAACGGCATCATCGACAAGCTCGTGGCTCAAATGGCAGCCGAAGGTCCATCGGAAGAGAACCTTGCCAAGATTAAGGAATACATGCTGAAGACCTTCAAGGATAACCAAAAGGAAAACAGCTACTGGCTAAACAACCTTGTCGAATACTACAGCAATGGCATCGACAACACCAAGGATTACGAAGCCATCGTTTCTGGCATCAGCGTAAAAGATGTGCAACAGTTTGCCAACAGCCTCTTCAAGCAAGGCAACAAGGCTACTATCATTATGACTGTGCCGGAGGGAAATTAAGAATTAAGAATTAAAAGTTAAAAGTTATTCTCAGAGAGCCCGGGACTCCGGGTTCTCTGAGAATTGAATACAACTAACACACAATGAATCTATTTCTCGAACTTCGTCGCCATGGCAAGTTGGCCGGTAAGCGCCACCCCATGTACGACAAAGGCAAGTTTGCCGAATACTTCATCATGCTCATGGCCATCTTCTGGGCCGGCTACCTGATATTCTTCGGCACCCTGTTTGGTTTCGGTTTCAGTGGAGGTTCCGTCGAAGCCTACCACATCATGAACTCCGGCTTTATCTTTGTGCTTATGCTCGACTTCCTGCTTCGTTGCATGGGACAAAAAACGCCCACACAAGAAATCAAGCCCTACTTGTTGCTGCCCATCAAGCGCAACCGCCTCATCGACTTCCTACTCATCCGTTCGGGCATGAGTGCGTTCAACCTCATTTGGCTCTTCATGTACGTCCCCTTTGCCATCCTCACCGTCACCCGGTTCTATGGCATCACGGGCATCATCACCTACTGCCTTGGCATTTGGATGCTGATGCTCATCAACAACTACTGGTACATGCTGTGCCGCACCCTTTGGAGCGAATGCATCTGGTGGATACTCCTCCCCCTTGGCGTATATGGCGGCATCATCGCCTGGATGATTATAGCCGACGACTGCCCCTTGTACGACCTCTCCTTGCAACTTGGCGAAGGCTTCATCCAGGGCTGGCCACTCACCTTCCTGGGAGTAGCCGTTGTCATCGCCCTGCTTTGGTGGATCAACCGCACCATTATGAGCCGCCTCATCTACAACGAGCTGAACAAAACCGAAGACACCACCGTACAAGTGAAAACCGTCTCCGAGTATAAGTTCCTCGACCGCTGGGGCGAGATTGGCGAGTACATGCGCCTGGAACTGAAGATGATGCTACGCAACAAAGTTTGCAAAGCCTCCCTACGCACCATCACCATTTTGGTGCTCTGCTTCAGCATCCTGCTCAGCTTCACCGACGTGTACGATGGCGCCTTCATGACCTCGTTCCTGCTCTCCTACAACTTCATCATCTTCGGCATCCTGTTCCTCTCTACCATTATGAGCTACGAGGGCAACTACATCGACGGCCTGATGAGCCGTAAAGAGAGTATCTACACCCTGCTACGCGCCAAGTACACCCTCTACAGTGTAGGCATCATCATTCCCTTTGTGCTGATGATACCCACCATTGTCATGGGCAAGATATCGTTCCTGTCGTGCCTGTCATGGCCCATCTTCGTCATCGGTTTCGTTTATTTCTGCCTGTTCCAAATGGCCGTTTACAACACCAACACCGTTGGCCTCAACATCAAGATGACCAACCGCCAGAACATGGGTACCGGCATGCAGAACCTCGTCACCTTTGCCGCCCTTGGTGTGCCCCTCGGCCTTTATTCACTGCTCAACATGCTATTTGGCGAAACCGTCACCGCCCTGGTGCTCATCACCATCGGCCTCGGCTTCATCCTCACCAGCAAGTATTGGATAAAGAATGTCTATAACCGCTTCATGAAACGTCGCTATCAGAACCTCGAGGGCTTCCGCAATAGCAGACAGAAGAATTAAAAATAAAACCTGTAGGGACACGGCGTGCCGTGTCCGTGAGAACCGAAACGTGTAGGGACGCAACATTGCGTCCGCAAAACCGAAAAACCAAAGAAATATGATTCAAATAAACAACCTCAAGAAGAACTTCGGCGAGAAAACCGCCGTAAACATCGACAACTACCACATTGCCCAAGGCGAAATGCTCGGCTTGGTAGGAAATAACGGAGCCGGTAAAACCACCCTCTTCCGCCTCATCCTCGACCTCCTGAAGGCCGACAACGGCAACGTCACCCTCGATGGCATCGACGTTAGCCAAAGCGAAGCCTGGAAACAATTCACCGGCGCCTACATCGACGACGGCTTCCTCATCGACTACCTCACCCCCGAGGAATACTTCCACTTCATCGGCAAGATGTACGGCCTCAGCAAAGAGACCGTGAACGAACGCCTCCAACCCTTCGAACGCTTCATGAACGACGAAGTCATTGGCCAGAAGAAGTTCATCCGCAACTACTCCATGGGCAACAAGCAAAAGATAGGTATCATCTCCGCTATGATCCACCACCCCCGCTTGCTCATCCTGGACGAGCCCTTCAACTTCCTCGATCCCAGTTCGCAGCTCATCATCAAGCAATTGCTGAAGAAGTATAGCGAGGAGCACAACGCCCTCGTCATCATCTCCAGCCACAACCTCAACCACACCGTCGATGTCTGCAGCCGCATCGCCCTGTTAGAGAATGGCGTCATCATCCGCGACATCCAAAACGTGGACAACTCCGCCGAAAAAGAACTCGAAGCCTACTTCAACGTCCGAATCGACGACGACCAACCGGTTAGTGAGTGATTAGTAGGGACGCAACGCATTGCGTCCGAAAAAACCAAATCCATATAGGGGCAGAATCTTCCTGCCCCTAATTATTATACCTCTAATGTTACCTGTTAACGGGTAACAAAATCCATTTCGCTAATGCACAAAAAGCCATCTTCTACTTACGACCACCCCCCATCACTACTTACGCTCCCAAAAAGCCCAAGTAGGGACGCGGCACGACGCGTCCAGAAAACACAAAGAATAATTGTAGGGACATGGCGTGCCATGTCTGCAAAAACGACCCCCTGTAGGGAGAGAATCTTCCTATCCAACACAAAAGTAGGGTAAAACATCAAGAAAGTAGGGAGAAAATATCAAAAAGTAGGGAGAAAACAGTATCTTTGCCCCCAAAAGTAGGGAGAAAACAGTATGGCAAACAAATTAGAAAAACTTCTCACCCAATATCGGGAACTCGGTATCGACAATCAGATAGACTATAACAAATTCTATCTCTACTCGCTGATTACCCATTCTACCGCCATCGAAGGCTCTACCATTACCGAGTTGGAGAATCAAATCATGTTCGACCATGGTGTCAGTCTGAAAGGCAAAAGCATTGAAGAACAATCTATGAACCTCGATTTGAAGAAAGCATACGAAAAAGCAATCACGTTTGCCGCACAACATACGCCAATTACGACCGAAATGCTTATCTCCCTCTCTGCACTTGTCATGAAGAACACCGGAAAAGAGTACAAAACAGCCCTTGGCGACTTCTCCTCCGCTCGCGGAGAGTTACGGTTACTCAATGTCACCGCAGGTGTAGGAGGTCGTTCCTATATGAACTACAGCAAGGTACCTTCCAAGTTAGCAGCATTCTGCGAACAACTCAATGCACAACGCGCCATAGCCCACAAGCTGAGCATTGACGAACGCTATCAGCTATCCTTCGACGCGCACTTTCATCTCGTCACGATACACCCCTGGGCCGATGGTAATGGCCGTATGGCACGCTTAGTGATGAATATGCTTCAATTCGAATTTGGACTGATCCCCACCAAAATCATCAAAGAAGACAAGGAAGAGTACATCAAAGCCTTAGTTTCCACACGCGAAGAAGACGACCTCAACATCTTCCGGAACTTCATGACGACCATGATGGAACAAAACCTCAAAAAAGAGATTGCAAACTATCAAGAATCCATTGGCGAAACAGAAGAAAGCAATAAGAAACCCATTAAAACCAAGGAGAAAATCGTTGCACTACTCCAACAGAACAGCAAGTTAAGTGCAGCCGCAATAGCCGATGAACTAAGCATTACCGCCAAGGCTGTAGAAAAACACCTCGCTAATCTTAAGGCCGCAGGCATCATCCGGCGCATCGGTCCTGCCAAGGGCGGTTATTGGGAAGTAAAAACGCCTAAAGAGTAAGCACAAAGAAGATAATCGTAGGGACATGGCGTGCCGTGTCTGCAAAAGCCGAATCTATATAGGGGCAGGATCTTCCTGCCCCTAATTATTATACCTCTAATGTTACCTGTTACCGAGTAACAAAATCCATTTCGCCAATGCACAAAAAGCCATCCTCTACTTACGACCAACACACATCATAACTTACGACCACCCCCCATCACTACTTACGCTCCCAAAAAGCCCAAGTAGGGACGCGGCACGACCCGTCCGGAAATAAATAGAGCAAGCCTCCAACAGAAAGCTTGCTCTATTTATATTATTCACATTCCTGCAAAAACTTCTCTATATAAGGCTTCAATTCGGGAATGTCAGACTCTATCGTTTCCCAAAGTTGCTCCGGCCTTATCTTATAATAACCATGCACCAACACATGGCGCATACCCTCTATTACATCCCATTCAACCTCGGGATGTGCGTTTTTAAATTCCTTGGTCAACATATAAACAGCCTCCCCTATAATTTCAACATGCTTCACAAAACCATAAAAAAGGATGGAATCTTCCGTTAGTTCTTGCAAAGAATATCTACTTTTATTTGAAAGCAATATATTGATAGAATTCAAGATATGCTCCAATCTGCCACGATCTTTAATTCTCTCTCTCATAGATTAGGATTCTGTCTTGTAATACACTATCAGCAGCAAAGGGCAAAAGACATCCATCTTCTACCAAATCCACAGGTCTATTTAATATCTGCTTTATCCCCTGAGTAATTCGAGAAATAGTAAACAATGAAATTCTTGCATTTTGATCATACTCTACTAAGATATCAATGTCACTATCCGCCGTTTCCTCTCCACGAGAACACGAGCCAAACAACCAAGCCCTATTGATTGGCTGATTGGCAAAATAAGAGCGCATCTGAGGCAACATTCTTTGTATTTCCGTACTTACTAATGACATATAAACCCTCCAATTGTATAAAAACTATCGCAAAGAAAATAAATCCTAATGAAAAAAACAAGTTTCAGAATAAAATGTTTCATCGCGACCTTGGTAGGGACACGCCACGGTGTGTCCGCAATCCCGTCACCAGTAGGGACGCAACGCATTGCGTCCGGAAAACATAAAGAATGATTGTAGGGACATGGCGTGCCATGTCCACAAAACCGAATCCATATAGGGGCAGGAAGATCCTGCCCCTAATTATTATACCTCTAATGTTACCTGTTAACGGGTAACAAAATTCATTTCGCCAATGCACAAAAGCCATCCTCTACTTACGACCACCCCCCATCACTACTTACGCTTCAAAAAAGCCCAAGTAGGGACACAACGCATAGGATAGGAAGTATTTCCACATCCATCTAATCGAATATACTTACACAGATTATTTAATATTTAGCGTTACTTTCAATAAAATCCGAAACGATTTTATTAATAGCCATAGGAGAACGACGAGTATCTAAAACCGAGATAACAATAATAGTATTTCCAGTTATCAGATAATGTATAATATTGGGAGTATTAATCAAGTATCTAACCTCTATCTCGTTATTCGCATATAAAGGAACCCTCACACCTATACGAGGGAATAACATCAACGTTTCAACGTGTCTATTAATTCTGTCATACACCTTGGTTGCAACAATCCTACCATAATTACTTTCCACATAATTAAGGATATCCACCAAGGTTTCTTTCGCCAATCTTGACCAAACTACTTCCATCCCATCCGCATATTAACCCATTCATCCATTTCAGAATGAGCGGTGCAACGATTCAAGCGAAAATCATCCATTGCAGAATCAATCAAACATTTCATTGTTTCAGGAGAAACAACATTTAAATCAGTAATGGCAGAGTCTATCCCATAGGCCATCACAGGTTCGTCCACCATCATAGCAGCCCCAGAGCGTTGTTCTTTATATTTCTTCTCTTCACCCATATCACAAATTCACTTTATTCTGCAAATATACAACTAAAACACATATAAACAATAAAAGCAAGCACTTTACCGAGTTAACCACTAATCACTAATCGCTAATCACTAATCGCTACCAACGCGTCCGCCAAAACACAAAGCACGATATCGTAGGGACACGGCGTGCCGTGTCCGTGTAAACCGAAACGCGTAGGGGCAGGGTCTGCCTGACCAGTAGGGACGCAACGCATTGCATCCGAAACATCAATTAGTTTTCTCCACCAACTTCAAGTCGTCTATTAAAATTTCACCTTTCAATTTACCAAAATTAAACATGAAATGAGTTGGGTTGTTTGTATTAGGTGTTTCTTGATTGTTAATATCTCGAATTGTTATGTCATAACTAAACTGTGCCCAACCTTCGGAATTCTTATTATTGTCAATATAAGTTTGGACATTTTCATTACCACTATAAAAATATGTATAGTTAGTATCATCATTTACAATGTGTTGAATAGCGACTATCAATCCACCAGTTGTTTTTTCATCTTCAATCTTAGCCTTAAATGTCAAGGTATATGTTCCCTCATATACCATTTTATCAGTTGCTATCATAGCCTGTGCATCCCATGCATTCGCACGAACTTCAGTATTATTCAAAACGAGTGCGCCTTCACTTGCGGAAACACTACCGCCATCTTCTCCCTTATAATAAAAACCTTCATTACTGCTATTAAAATTCAAATCAAATATCACACCATCATCTACAACCTTCTCCGACAGCCTCACAACAACCACACCTGGAGCCACAGTCCACCTATTTTCTGCATAAGCGAAATTAATCAACGATTCGTTCTTAGGTGCCTTGCTACCTTCCTTCAGAGTCAGTATAAAGTCAACAGTTCGTTCTCCCTGATTGCTATTAAACGTAAAATCCTTATTATTAGCCAACTGACCATTAGCTGCATTTGCATTAGCCAAAGCGACATTGAAATCATCTGCTTCTATATTAAGCACACCCACACCGTCCGGCACAGTTACTTGCACCGTAAGTTGGTCATTGCCACCTTTTGTATATTCCAATGACGTATTAGCTCGTCCTACAGATGTACCATCCACAGAAACCTTTATCTGCTTCGGATGATTACCTATAATCGTAATATTAGCATTAGTTTCGCCACTCAACGTATATTTAGATTCGTCAGACGAAGTCAAAGCATATGTAATATTTACTGCTCCTTGGTTTGTATTATCCGACCTTACAAACTTCCAACAAGTCCAATATTCTTTTTGTTCAGCAACTGTTGTAAACGACATTTGTTCAGTCCAGCTTTCGTTTAGGCCATTCGATTTACTTGTATTATGACTATAATATTGATGAATTGCATTTGGTTCACCACCAATGGCTCTTTTAAGAACAATCGTAGTTCCTTCTGGCACATTATCCGGGACAGTTGCCTTCAAATAAAGTTCTGTTTCACCAAATACAAGATTGCTATTTGTATATGTTCCATTCCCATCTAATTCAGAATCACTCGTATAAAAATCAAGAGTTACATTAAAAGGTGTATTATCCGGTGTTTGGCTACCAGCAAAGTTAAGAGTTACACTATTTTCTCCCGAAACGTTTTGCCCACCTATCGTATAGGTAAAGCGAACCTCACCAGTTTCATTATTACTTCTTACAAACTGCCAATGAATTTCATAAGATGTCTGACCCTGTTTTATTTCAAATTGCAAAACAGTACCATCATTTTTACCATACTCAATGGTACTATCATCCATACGGCTATTATTCCAATTGATAGCACCATTACCACCACCTTGAGTATTAGAGAAGCTACCTTGCAACCTCACCATCTTTCCGGCGTAGTTCTGTGCATCCTCTTGCGAAATTTGTGCCGTCAGATAGAAGTCGTTGCCAAAGTTCAGATTATACGTTTCTCCATTGCCCTTATTTTCTGATGCCGAGCGGAAATTGAGTGTAACACCCAGTTGTTGTTCGGTATAAGGTGTAGCTATTTCTACCGACTTGGCAATAGTACCATCGTAAATGAAATAGTGGTCGGTATCTTTGGTTTCATCACCTTTATCACCTGTCAGACTTGGCACAATCATCTTTGCATCAGGAATACTTGCCCATTTAATCTTATAGGTCCAGCCTTCGCGCGGATGAATCATATCATCTTGATTTCCTAACGTATAATTACCATTTTCACCTACTATAACACCCAATCCTGTAGCATCACCATCGCCACTCTTCGTCCAATCGGGTATATTGATACCAATAGAGTAGTTGTCCGGTGTAACATTCAAATCAGGTATTACCATCGGCAACTTAAATCCGATAGCCCACACCTCATCCAAACTAGTAAATCCATTTACAGGAGTAAGCTTGTCACCATCCATCGAAGTATATAGTCCCGGCATAATAGGACTCTTCACCTCATACGGCACAGCATCCAGATGCAGCTTATCATAGAACGCTTCGTACTTATAATCCGGTTCATTGATTGTTCCGCTCAACGCATAGTTACCGGCATTATAGGTGGTTAACTCACAGCTATTAGATTGAGCCGAAATTTCCTGTGTTGTGGTGGTCGTGTTATAAGTATTTTCGTTAGTAGCTGTAAACGCTACTCTGGTTGTTTCCACCACCAAATCAATACCAGCCAATGCAAATGTTGATAAGTTGAGGTTGAGTAAAGTGTTCAAACTATTATTCTCATTCTTCAACACCACCGTATGCGTCAAGTTATTCTCATCCACGATATGCTTACGATTATCATCACCAATCGGCAGATGACCAGTTGCATCGGTATTAGTATATGTTGCACCACTCCAAGAGAGGGTATAATCCGTAAGCCGCGGTTGTGCAACATCCGTCATCACTGGCTTAGCCTTGGTCACACGCATATAGTAGAGCAAGTATTCAGCACTGCTTCCTTGCAAGGTGTAAGTACCGGCAGGCAGTTCGTAACGAATCAAGCGGCCGGCAGTGCCTATTTCACCATTGCCGAAGTTGTAGTTGGCAGGAACAGTCGTTGCTTCGGCAGCAGCACTGGTTGTCCATTCAGTTTCCCCTTGCATTAATTTAATGCTTGGCGTATTGCTTCCATCCGCAGCCACCAACATTGTCAACCAACGACTTTCGCCCGCTGGAATAGTAAAGGTAAAGCTATCATCGCTGCCCATCACCATAGCTTGCTGTTTATGGTCATTGGCACCTGTATCATAGAACTCTGTTCTAAAACCATTGGGCGTATTTCCGATAGCAAAGCTACCTTCAGCAGTTGTTTTATATCCAAAGAAGTCAACCGCATCCGGTGTACCAGTCCAGGTATTATTATCGTTATTCACCCATATTGCATACTCATCACGTTCAGTCACATTAACGTCCAACAATGTCACCTCAGTTGTACCTATCAATCGGTGGAAGTCGGTCACAATATAGTACGTCACAGTCTTCACTTCACCCGCTGTGCCATCTTCGTTCAGCGTAAAGGTAAATGTATAGGTTTGTCCTTCTGCCACATCATAATAGCCATCATCCAGCAATCGCAAGTTCTCTGGAGGAGTAACCGCAAACGCACCATCGGCAGTACCTACCCACAACTCAAAGTTACCAACGTCTTCAGTATAAGACGGAATGGTTACAGTAGCCGTAAACTGGCTACCAGCAGTCTTTAGTATTTGAACGGCTTTAGGAGTAATATTTTGCAATGTACCCCTTTCCAAAGCATGAATAGTCAGTTTATCATTAGATGTTTTTCCTTCGCCATCACCTAAGAACTGAACCTGAATATCTTTTATAGCATGTTCAAAACCCTCTCTTAATTTAATAGTAAATTCAAGTTCTGTACCACCTGTAACCGTATAGGTATCAACCCAAAGTACTTTATCATCACCATCAACGTTCACTGTTTCTGTTTCCTGTGCTGTCGGCGAAACAGTGGTTTTTATACCATTTTCTTCAGATTTTTGATCAAAATAATCGTCAAAATAGCCAACTTTCAATGTTGTTATACCATCGGGAATAGTAACCTTAACCGTTGCTGTTTCATCGAGGAACATGTATAATACATCTTGGTCAAATTCAATATGTACCTGTTCATTGGCTGTATCATTGATAGGTTTAGCATCTCTCACCGCACTTTCATAGGAATCTCTACCAAACTTAGTATCAAGCGTGCCATCAATCCTTATTTTATATGCACGATTGCGAACAATATAGTAATATTTCGTAGAGCTAGAGCTATCTGCATTCGGATTTACGAATGCCACTTTATAGTACAAGGTGCCTATTTTGCAGATAATATAAACAAGGTCACCTACGTCATTAAACTCTTCGAACATATAGTGCTCGGTGCCCAATTGTCTATCTTCTGTATCCGATGTAATCTGGAATACACTGGGTAAATCATGGTTCGTACCATTTCTTTCATACCCAAACTGATAGACATCATTTGCATCTTTCTTATAAGGCACAATTGTACCCTTCACATTATAGTTCAAGATACCGGCAATATAGCTACCCTCACCTGCATCCAATGCTATTTTTGCCATATTGCGCACCAAGGTAAGCCTTCCTTCCGTATTAGGTGCTGCCCCCAGTTCATCCTCCAGGCTTTGCATATCAGCAGCACTCTCAAATTCCAACATTGCCCAATAGTGCAACTCGTCGCTTGTCAAGTCCACCAACAAGTCAGTATCTTTTCTTCCGTAATCATCCGGTGTTATCGCCTCAAAGTCACCACCATTTTTGGCAATGAAGTGGATGCGACGAGTACGCGCAGGCACTTTTATGGTCATTGTGCCTTTAGTGCTATAATTTACACCATTAATCGTTGATGTCGTAATTTTGTCTGGTAGCGGTAGCGTAGCTTTAACCACCTTAACCAACTCATGGTCACTATCGAAGGCAAGAGCCGTAATGGAGGTGATATCCTCCGCTGGGGCAGTACGAGTAGATCCGCCCAAGCTGGGTATAGCTGTGGGTATGGTTAGTTCCACCTCCTCGTCGCTTAGCATACCGATGGTTATCTCTTCCAAATCGCTACAGGCCACCACCAGCAACAGTAGTAGCAAGCACAAATAGGATAATATGTTGGTTAATTTCTTCATTCGTTTATTTTGTAGGGACACGCCATGGTGTGTCCGTTATTGTTTTTCGTTTCGGTTTTCGCGGACGCATCATGTTGCGTCCCTACTGGGTTGTTATTTATATCTTCGTTTCTATTTTGTAGGGACGCGCCATGGTGCGTCCGTTTAATATTCAATAAAAACAATCCTTCTCCCAATTCAACACATTGTTTGCGATGTATTGCGAAATGTTGTTGTTGTCGTCCACCCCACGTATGGCATGGTCGTGATAACGCGATTGCCAGGCGAATGGAATACCATTTGCACGGGCATATCGGGTAACGGCGGCCTTTAACGAACAAATGTATGTTGACAATAATGGCAAACGTTTGATTTTTATACCACCATTCATACGTTCATCCGTTGTAGGGACGCGCCATGATGCGTCCGTTATGTTTTTGTTACGGTTTTCGGCGGACACACCATGGCGTGTCCCTACAACATTCGCATCTCCCGAATCCACCTCGACGATGGCATGAAAATGGTTCGGCATCACCACGTGTTGCAACACACGGATATACGATTGATGCGATGTGGCATCGCTCAACAAACCATCCAAACATCGTCCCACCTTCGTCATCGTTATCACGCCGTTTGTTATTTCACCAAAAAACGATTGACGTTCGTGTGTGCACACGGTCACGAAATACCGGCCGTCGTTATATTCCAACCATCCGGCTCGTGGCGATTTCCGTTGTTGCATATCGTTCATTGGTTTCATATTTCGTTTATTTTACAACGGTTATTTTAGTTAATGTTATTGAACCACTTATATAGAATGAGACACTTCGTTTTTCTGCAGGAATAACTATTGACAATTTTCCGTCCAAACCATCAAAATTACCCATATAAGGATCTTTTCCAAAACCATTATTGTTTAGATTAACATCATGATATTTACCTATATTTCCATTATTTTCTACACGAACTTCAAATTGGGAAGCACTACTAAAGTAAACATACATCTGAACATTACCCTCAGGAGCTCCTTCAAACCAACTAGCATCAATTGCAAAGTTTGACCAATTAAGACTTTCAGGACCTGTCCATACTGTCACTTCTCCACTTGCAGGCTTCTCACTCATCACCTTCACACTAATTGATGTATTCGGTACTCTGACACCTTCGCCTGTACCAGTAATTGTTATCGTATGAGCTGTTTCACTTACACTTCCTGCATCTTTCGGTGTTATAGTAAACGTTGTATTGCCACCTGTATAAGAATATCCATTGTTAGTAGCGGACAATGTACCACTTGATGCAGTTATCGTAAATGCCGAAGCATTGGCAATGCTGAGCGTTACCGATTTACCATCAGGCACACCAGTCATCTGTACTTGGAAGCTTGTTGGGCTGCCATTATTCCAATACAATGTCTTGTCGCTTGTA
Organism: Bacteroides sp.; assembly: GCA_017630035.1. GTDB lineage: Bacteria > Bacteroidota > Bacteroidia > Bacteroidales > Bacteroidaceae > Bacteroides. Next base: position 570 of record JAGBWA010000021.1, on the reverse strand, counting down.
TTCGAGAATGATACTGATGGTGTCTTCACAATGGTAATCGTAGCGGTAGCTGTAATATTTTGGCCGTTATAATTACCTGTGAACGTTGCTGTATATTCACCGCTCGTAATAATGGCATTATCCTTCACTGTAAAGGTGACTGAAAGATTTGTATTATTATTATATTCTCGTATGTAGAATATACTATTATTGTATTCTACATTATTACTTGGATTTGCAGAAAGAGTAAATCTATCATTTACATTTTCTCCATTAGCATTGGTTATTCTAAGTTCAACATTCTGTACACTAGCCGGCTTCGTCAACGTAATTGTTGTAGAGGTTTCGCTATTATCCATATTGATAGTACCCGAAGTAGCGAACAATGCAGAGCTTGAAGCCTTCACTGTTACACTAACCTCTGCAGGAACTACATTTACACCATTACCTGTTCCGCTGAAGCCAATAGTATAAGCAGCATCGCGCACACTATTTTCATCCTTTGGTTTAATTGTAAAGGTAGTGTTGCCGCCAGTGTATGGATAGTTATCACCATCAAGTTGTAACTCGTTACTGTTTGCGTCGGTTATT
>JAGBWA010000020.1 GCA_017630035.1 Bacteroides sp. | reverse complement strand
CTTATCCAATTTCAACACAACAAATGTTCTGTCCATGTGGAACATGTTTAACAACTGTCAATCATTAACATCATTAAGATTAGACAATTTTATAATAGACAATGCATATAGAGAAGATATGTTCAACAATCTTTCTTTAATTAGCAAAAGTTGCACAATCACTATCCCTAAAAGTTCTTACGAACTAATTAAAGACCAACTAACTGCGCCATATATAACCATCAATTTTTCAACAGAACCTAAAGCTAAAAAGCCCTAATGGAAGATACAAGTACATTCAGAAACACATTAATTAAATTCCGTAACGATTTCTCAGATATTAAATTCGTCGTATTTATTACAAACGATGAATCTATGTAAGCATTCGTTAAATTACACGTCTCTAACCTCTTTGAATTTATCCGCACTCAACACTTCAAGCACAACAAACAAGTTCGAATATATTTCATCATATAGTCAAAATATCACTATTACGCTTCCTCTAAAATCGTACGAGTGGGTAAGCGATCAATTAACAGCACATTATATCATGATCGACTTTTCAGAGTTCTAATATAAAATCATAAAATGTTTAAATCTCCTCGTAGCAATCTTTGCTACATCGCGTAGTAGCAAAAAAAAGTAGCATTTCTGAAATGTTTGTTCTTCAGACGTACCGAACAAATACTTCACGTCTGAAGTATTTGTTGTTCAGAAACGAAAAACATATAAGTTATTCCAAGCAATAAAAAAGTCCGCTGATTGGCGGACTTTTTATGTTATATGTTTCGTTTTTAGAACTCGGCATTGCGTGGAGTACGTGGGAAAGGAATCACGTCGCGGATGTTGCTCATACCTGTTACGAAGAGCAACAAACGTTCGAAACCTAAACCAAAACCAGAGTGTGGACAAGAACCAAACTTACGTGTATCCAAGTACCACCACATATCCTTCATCGGGATATTGAGTTCTTGGATGCGTGTCAACAACTTATCGTAATCGGCTTCACGCTCTGAACCGCCAATAATCTCGCCAATCTTTGGGAAGAGAACGTCCATAGCACGAACGGTCTTGCCGTCTTCGTTTTGCTTCATATAGAAAGCCTTGATTTCCTTTGGATAGTCGGTCAAGATTACCGGACGTTTGAAGTGTTCTTCTACCAAGTAGCGTTCGTGTTCCGAAGCCAAGTCAACGCCCCAATATACAGGGAATTCAAACTTATGACCTTTAGCTACGGCTTCTTCCAAAATCTTAATACCTTCAGTATATGGCAAACGCACGAACGATTCTTTCAATACGCCTTGCAAGCGTTCAATCAAGCCCTTATCGAACATATCGTTCAAGAACTTCACATCGTCGGCACAATTATTCAATGCCCATTGCACACAGAACTTGATAAACTCTTCGGCCAAGTCCATATTGTCGGTAATATCATTGAATGCCACTTCTGGTTCAATCATCCAGAATTCGGCCAAGTGACGAGGAGTGTTTGAATTCTCGGCACGGAAAGTAGGACCGAAAGTATAGATAGCACCAAGTGCTGTTGCGGCAAGTTCGCCTTCGAGCTGACCAGAAACAGTCAAGCTTGCCTGCTTACCAAAGAAGTCGTCATCGTAGATAATCGAGCCATTCTCATCCTTCTTCAAATCGTACAAGTTCTTGGTTGTCACTTGGAACATTTGTCCGGCACCTTCACAATCGGATGCAGTGATGATAGGTGTATGGAAATAGAAGAATCCTCTTTCGTGGAAGAATTGGTGAATGGCAATGGCCATGTTGTGACGAATGCGGAACACAGCACCAAAAGTATTGGTACGTGGACGAAGGTGAGCCACCTCGCGTAAGAACTCCATTGAGTGACCCTTCTTTTGCAACGGATAGGTATTGTCGCAAGCACCAAGTACTTCTATTTCGCGTGCTTGAATTTCAGCCTTTTGACCAGAGCCGACAGATTCAGTCAAAACACCATTCACACTAAGACATGCACCAGTTGTGATACTCTTCAACATCTCCTCATCGAAGTTTTCCAAATCCACAACCACTTGCACGTTGTTGATAGTTGAGCCATCGTTCAAAGCAATGAAGTTTACTTGTTTGCTGCCTCTACGAGTACGCACCCAACCCTTTACATTGACCATTGCGCCAAAGTCTTCGCGCTTCAGCAAGTCAACTATTTTTGTTCGTGTTATCTTTTCCATGATTAATGTATGTCTAAATATACAATGTATTATTCAAATGATCCCATGCGTAAGTAGTTCACTTCGTGTTCGTTCAAGAAGCGCCAATCACCACGACGCAAGCCCTTCTTAGTTAAACCAGCGAAATATACGCGGTCCAATTTCACCACCTTGTAGCCCAACGATTCGAAGATACGACGTACAATACGATTCTTACCAGAGTGGATTTCCACACCAACATCGCTCTTCTTTGCTTCATCGGTATAACTAATAGCATCTACTTGGATTTCACCATCTTCGAGTTCGATACCAGCAGCAATCTTCTCCATATCGGCTTGAGTCAAGTTCTTATCAAGGTGTACATGATAGATTTTCTTCTTCAAGTAGCTTGGATGAGTCAATTTCGAGGCCAAGTCACCATCGTTGGTAAGCAACAATACACCGGTTGTGTTGCGGTCGAGACGACCAACTGGGTAGATGCGTTCTTCGCAAGCGCCCTTCACCAAATCCAATACGGTGCGACGAGCTTGTGGGTCGTCGGCTGTTGTTACAGTATCCTTTGGCTTGTTCAGCAATACATAAATCTTGCGTTCGATGCTGATGGTTTGATCGTGGAATTTCACCTCATCGCCACGCTTAATCTTTGTTCCCAATTCTGTTACTACTTCTCCGTTTACAGAAACAACACCTGCTTGGATGTATTCATCGGCTTCACGACGAGAGCATACACCGGCATTAGCCAAGTATTTGTTCAAGCGGATTGGTTCATTTGGGTCAATAAATTGCTCCTTGTATTCAATTTGTTTCTTCTTGCTATATTTAGCATGTGGATTATAGTCAGCAGTACGTGGACGCGAATTGCGCTTATTGTTATTATATCCACCACGGCCATTGTTTCCATTGAAACGTGGGCGGAATGGACGTTCGCTGCTACCATAGGTTTGTTCGCCATCTTCACTATTGTGGCGAGGGCGATAACCTTCGTTATTATTGTTGTAACGTGGGCGGAATGGGCGTTCGCTGCTACCATACTCTTCGTTGTTGTGGCGTGGACGATAGCCTTCGCTATTGCCATTATTATTAAAACGTGGACGATATGAGCGTTGCTCGCCATAATTGTTACGTTGTGGACGCTCGTATCCTTCGTTATTATTGTTGTAACGTGGGCGGAATGGGCGTTCACTGCTACCATACTCTTCGTTGTTGTAGCGTGGACGATAGCCTTCGCTATTGCCATTATTATTGTAACGTGGACGGAATGGACGTTCGCTACTACCATAGTTTCTTGGTTGACGTTCGCCACCTTCAGCGTTAATTCTTGGACGATAAGGACGTCCTTCGCGATTGTTGTACGAGGGGCGGTTGTATCTTCCTTCACGGTTGTTATACTGGTTTCCTTCGCGGTTAGTTCCTGTGTATTCGTTACCCGAATCTTCGCGCCAGTTTTCGTTTTCTGTCATCATTTTAATTATTCAAATAATATTTAACCTTGGCCTCACGGCCGATAATTTCAAATCTCTATTAAATACCTGTATAGGTGTGTGGCGTAATTACACGCAATTCTTGTTTCAATGCTTCGCTTACATCAAGCCCTTCGATAAACTCCTTGATAGAAGTTTCGTTGATAGCCTGATTGGTTCGTGTCAAAGCCTTCAACGCTTCGTATGGATTTGGATATGCTTCACGACGCAAGATGGTTTGAATAGCTTCTGCTACTACACTCCAGCAGTTGTCCAAATCGTTATAGATAGCGGCTTCGTTCAGCAACAACTTGCGCAAGCCCTTCAACGAACTTTGCATAGCAATAACAATGTGTCCAAAAGGAACACCTACGTTGCGCAATACAGTCGAGTCGGTCAAGTCGCGTTGCAAACGCGATACTGGCAATTTGCTTGCCAAGTGTTCCAAAATAGCGTTAGCAACACCCAAGTTACCTTCAGCATTTTCAAAGTCGATAGGGTTCACCTTATGCGGCATAGCGCTCGAGCCTACCTCACCGGCCTTAATCTTTTGCTTGAAGTACTCCATCGAGATGTATTGCCAGAAGTCGCGGTTCATATCAATCATAATGGTATTGATGCGTTTCATTGCATCGAATACAGCCGACAAATTGTCGTAGTTTGAAATTTGAGTGGTATATTCTTCGCGCTCCAATCCCAATTTCTCTGCAACAAACTTGTTACCAAAAGCCTTCCAATCGTATTGTGGATAGGCCACGTTGTGAGCGTTATAGTTACCAGTTGCACCACCAAACTTAGCAGTCAAAGGACATGCCTTCAACATAGCCAATTGACGTTCGAGACGATAAACAAACACATTCACCTCCTTACCCAAGCGGGTTGGCGATGCTGGTTGTCCGTGTGTCTTGGCCAACATGGGGATGTTTGCCCACTCGTTAGCATAAACACGCAACTGCTCGATAAGTTCATTCAAAAGTGGATAATATACATTGTCCAACGCCTCTTTTACTGACAAAGGAATAGAGGTATTGTTAATGTCTTGCGATGTCAAACCGAAGTGGATAAATTCCTTATAGCTATCCAATCCGCCTAAACGGTCGAATTGCTCCTTCAAGAAGTACTCCACAGCCTTTACGTCGTGGTTGGTTACTCCCTCAATCTCCTTGATGCGTTGTGCATCGGCTTCGGTAAAGTTACGGTAAATGTCTCTCAGGGTTTCGAAGATGCCTTTATCAATACCAGCCAATTGTGGCAAAGGCAATTCACAGAGTGTAATAAAGTATTCTACTTCTACTTGTACGCGATACTTAATCAGCGCAAATTCAGAAAAATAAGCAGCCAAATCCTTGGCTTTTCCACGATATCGACCATCAACGGGCGATATGGCGGTCAACAAATCTAGTTCCATACGTCGTATATTAATGCTATAGTCATTATTAGGCCGCAAAATTACGATATTTTTTTCGAATTATTTAGTGTGAAGGAAAAAATATATTAGTGTTAAGGGAAAATAAAAAAAGCCTTACGCATTGTAAGGCTTTAATCGTTGTGGGCGTTGACGGATTCGAACCGCCGACCCTCTGCTTGTAAGGCAGATGCTCTGAACCAGCTGAGCTAAACGCCCGATTACTTCGGCTTCGAAAGTGCAAGGATTTTGTTGTGGGCGTTGACGGATTCGAACCGCCGACCCTCTGCTTGTAAGGCAGATGCTCTGAACCAGCTGAGCTAAACGCCCGTGCACTCTCGTTTCAAAAGCGGTGCAAAGATACGGCCTTTTTTCTTATCTGCAAATAAAAACCGATTTTTTTTCAAAAAAGTATGCGATAAAAACAAAGAAAAGCCACTTTCTATCACGAAAGCGGCTTTCTTTTTCTATTGAGGGATGATTTCTTTACTTGAAAATTTCCTTAGCAAACAACTCGATATAGTCGCGGCAATTCATCCAAGTATGTCCGCCACCAGGGTTGTAGAAGGTATGCTTCAAACCACGTTTTGTAAGCGATGCATCGAGGTCGCGAGAAGCTTGAATCAAGAAGTCATCCGAACCGCAACCCAACCAGAAGAGTTTTAAGCTCTTTTGCAATGTTTCGATAGAAGCCCATGTACCATTTTCGAAGTTTTGGTTGGGCTCTTGACCGAAGATTGCAGGAGCCATAGCACCTACCCACATAAACTTGTCGGGATTAGCCAATCCGCAAGCCAATGTTTGACGGCCACCCATCGAGAAACCTGCAATAGCACGATTGAAAGCATCGGTATATACATTGTAGTTCGATTCGATGAAAGGAATCACTTCGTTCAAGATTTCGTTTGTAAAGATGTCGGTGCCCATGATATTTACGCCACCCTTAATGCCACGTTGTGCCATTTCAGGAGCAGGGTTAGCATAAGGCATTACAATAATCATACGTTTTGCCAAGCCTTGTGCAATCAAGTTATCCATAATCAAGTTTACACGACCCACCTTAAACCAAGTTTCGTAAGTATCGGTCATACCATGAATCAGATAAAGCACTGGCAACTTCTCTTTGCCTGCTGGGTCGTATCCGGCTGGAGTATATACACACATCGGACGGTCAAAACCTAATCCCTTTGAGTGATAGTAACGATAAGAGATCTTTCCATGAGGCACGTTTTGCATATCTTGTACAGAAGGAGAAGCACCACGCACATCGGCCAAGCTATACTTGAAGCCTTCGTTAGGGAAGATAAACATATTGTTAGGGTCGGCAATCTTTGTACCATCCACAACAAATGCGTAAGGATAGATGTCTGGTTGTTCGGGGGTAACCGTAATGCTCCATACGCCATCGGCATCTTTCGTCATCTCTTTTGTACCGGCAAACATTTGGCATTCCAATTCAACCTTTGTTGCATCGTTGGCACGCAAACGGAAGGTTACACTTCCATCCTTATTATAATCGGGTGAAACCACACCACGAGGGAACAATCTTGCCATCACTTCCGGCGTGAGGCGTTGCTCTTGTTGTTGAGCAGAAATAGGGAGTGCAGCCATTGAGAACAAGGCTACAACAAGCAGTGAATATAATTTATTCATAACGAGTCAATGATTTAAAATGATTACTTTTGGAATAACAATCTCAACGATTTGTCAAGGAAATACTTGGCATTCATCCATGTGTGTCCAAACTTATCCGATGTAAATTCTTTCACATTCTTAATACCTTTTGCATCCAAGAAGTCCATATAATCCTTGGCATTACCATACAAGAAATCATCGGTACCTACGCCCAACCAGAAAAGGTTAATCAAGCTATTGGTCTTTTCAGCATCGTCATACACACCAGGAATAGCAGTTGTAGTGAACGAGCTGTACGAGCAGAGGTAAGAGAACTTATCCAAGTTTTGCAAACCATTGGCCAAACCTTGGTTACCACCACGCGAGAAGCCACCGATAGCACGATAGTTGCGATCGTTGATAGTGCGATAGTTCTTTTCTACGAAAGGCATCAAATCGTTAATCAAGTCTTTGCTGAACATATCACCCTTTCCACGCAAGTCGGTACCTTCTGGATAATACTTCATTGGGTTGCCATAAGGAAGCACCACAATCATTTCCTTTGCTGCACCTTCGGCAATCAAGTTGTCGAGGATAAAGTTTACACGACCTACCTTGAAGTATACTTCTTCAGTATCTGTAGTACCACTAATCAAGTAGAATACAGGATATTTCTTATCTGGATTTTGGTCGTAGAAAGGAGGTGTATAAACAATTGCATTGCCATACAAACCTAATGTTTCAGAGTAATAATTTACATAATCCACCGAACCATGAGGCACGTTCTTCACAGCATGAATCAGTGGTTCGCCTGTTCCGCGAATGTCAAGCAAGCTATTCTTGAAGCCTTCGTTGGGGAACCAATCGGGATTTTGAGGGTCCATTACACTTGTACCATCTACAATAAAGCAATAAGGATAGATGTCTGGTGCAGCAGGGCCTAATGTAATTGACCACACGCCATTTTCACCTTTCACCATCTCGTGGCGACCAGCAAATTGAACATCGACCAATACTTGTTTTGCATTGGCATCACGATAATTAAACGTAACTGTGTTGTCGGGATTTACCACCGGCGAAGAGACTTGCATCATACGTCCACCTCCGGGTTGTGCCTGCATCTGACACATTGCTATCAGTGCCAGAAAAAATAGAGTCAGTTTCTTCATTGATAAAATTATTAAAGGTTACATATTTTCAAGACAAAAGTATAACAATTATTCGAAACTTAAAATATTTCGTAAAAAAAAGAGCGATACACCACAAATGCATCGCTCTTCTATACTAATATAGGAGTTTATTTATACTCTTGCCAGCTCTTGATTTGAATATCTTCTTGCTTCATTTCGCAGAAGGCCTCGATAAAGGCACCGGCCAAGCGAGCATTGGTAATCAACGGAATATTGTGGTCGATAGCACCACGACGAATCTTGTATCCGTTGGTCAACTCGCGCTTAGTGTGATTCTTTGGAATGTTCACAATCAAGTCGAACTTATGGTCGGCAATCATCTTCATCACGTTGTTGTCGGCATCGGCACGTTCGTCTGGCCAGAACACTGGCTCAGTATTTACGCCATGTGCATTAAGGAAGGCTGCTGTACCAGCTGTTGCGTAAATCTTATATCCCTTAGCAAACAACATGCGGCTTGCATCAAGCAAATCCACCTTCGACTTCATTGCACCCGATGAGAACATCACGCCCTTCTCTGGCGAAGGAATTGAGAAGCCAGTAGCAATCATGGCATTGAGCAATGCTTCAGAGAAGTCATCACCAATACAACCTACTTCACCAGTCGAAGCCATATCTACGCCCAAAACGGGGTCTGCCTTATGCAAACGAGAGAATGAGAATTGACTTGCCTTCACACCAATCCAGTCGATGTCGAATGCTGACTTATCGGGCTTGCTATATGGAGCATCGAGCATAATCTTGGTAGCTGTTTCGATAAAGTTGCGCTTCAACACTTTCGATACAAATGGGAATGAACGTGAAGCACGGAGGTTACACTCGATAACCTTCACTTCGTTGTTGCGTGCCAAGAATTGAATATTGAACGGACCTGAGATATTGAGTTCCTTTGCAATTTGGCGGCTAATCTTCTTGATACGACGAGCCGTTGCAAAGTAAATCTTTTGTGCTGGGAATACAAGCGTAGCATCGCCCGAGTGTACACCGGCAAACTCTACGTGTTCAGAGATTGCATATTCTACAACCTCACCATTTTGCGCTACGGCATCGAATTCGATTTCCTTGGTGTTTTGCAAGAATTGCGACACTACAACAGGGAATTCTTTCGATACTTCAGCAGCCAACGAGAGGAATTCTTTCAATTCGTCTTCGTCGTAGCAAACGTTCATGGCCGCACCCGAGAGTACGTATGAAGGACGAACCAACACTGGATAGCCAACTTTTTCAACGAATCCCTTTACATCTTCCAAGCTAGTAAGTTCTTGCCAAGCAGGTTGGTCAATACCCAATGTGTCGAGCATGTGCGAGAACTTGTTGCGGTTTTCGGCACGGTCGATGCTGATTGGCGATGTTCCCAACACAGGCACTGATTGGCGATAGAGCTTCATGGCCAAGTTGTTAGGAATTTGTCCGCCCACCGATACAATTACACCACGTGGTTGCTCAAGGTCGATAACGTCGAGTACGCGTTCGAACGAAAGTTCGTCGAAGTAAAGGCGGTCGCACATATCATAATCGGTAGATACGGTTTCAGGATTGTAGTTAATCATGATTGATTTGTACCCCAACTTACGAGCAGTTTGTACGGCATTCACCGAGCACCAGTCGAACTCTACCGACGAACCGATGCGGTAAGCACCCGAGCCAAGTACTACTACCGACTTTTCGTTCTTATAGTAGTTCACATCGTAACCCTCTACGGCATAAGTCAAGTAGAGATAGTTAGTCAATTCGGGATGTTCGCTTGCCACGGTATTGATACGCTTCACAGCAGGAAGGATGCCCAATTCTTTACGACGAGCACGGATTTCGAGCATCTCTTTTTCCATGTTGCCATGTGGCTTCATTACGAAGCGAGCAATTTGGAAGTCGGAGAAGCCATAAATCTTAGCTTGACGCAACACTTCGGCAGGTACTTCGCTAAGCGAGTTGTATGCTGATAATTTTTGTTTGTAGTCAACGATATTTTTCAACTTACCAATGAACCATGCATCAATCTTAGTAAGTTCAACAATGCGTTCAATGGTATAGCCTTCTTCGAGTGCTTGCGCAATGGCAAATACACGGAGGTCGGTTGGGTTGGCCAATTCGTGATCAAGGTCGGTAAACTTCACACCGTTGTTGCCAACGAATCCGTGCATACCTTGACCAATCATACGAAGACCTTTTTGGATAACTTCTTCGAACGAGCGACCGATAGACATGATTTCGCCCACCGACTTCATTGAAGAACCAATCTCACGGCTCACGCCTACGAACTTAGTCAAGTCCCAACGAGGAATCTTGCAGATGAGGTAATCCAATTCGGGTGCTTTGTATGCTGAGTTTGGTGTACCCATTTCGCCGATTTCGTCGAGGGTGTATCCCAACGCAATCTTAGCGGCAACGAATGCCAATGGATAACCGGTTGCTTTTGATGCCAATGCAGAAGAGCGAGAAAGACGAGCGTTTACTTCGATTACACGATAATCGTTGGTTACGGCATTGAATGCATATTGGATGTTACATTCGCCCACAATGCCCAAGTGACGGATGGCTTTTACAGAAATCTCTTGCAACATCTTCACTTGTTCGTCGGTAAGCGAGCAAGTTGGTGCTACTACGATTGATTCACCGGTGTGAATACCCAGCGGGTCGAAGTTTTCCATGCTGGCAACGGTGAAGCAATGGTCGTTTGCATCGCGGATAACCTCGAATTCAATCTCCTTCCATCCCTTCAACGACTCTTCTACCAATATCTGATTTGAGAAAGTAAATGCGCTTTCGGCCAACTTCACAAACTCTTCTTCGTTTTGGCAGATACCACTACCAAGACCACCCAAAGCGTATGCCGAACGAACCATTACGGGGAAACCAATCTTATGTGCTGCTTTCAAAGCATCTTCCATAGTTTCTACAGCTTGGCTCACTGGAGTCTTCATTGGAATTTCATCGAGTTGCTTCACAAAGAGGTCGCGGTCTTCGGTGTTCATAATAGCCTCAACCGATGTACCCAATACTTGCACGCCATACTCTTTCAGCACGCCTTTTTGGTAGAGTTCGGTACCGCAATTCAAAGCAGTTTGTCCACCAAATGCCAACAAGATGCCATCAGGACGTTCTTTCTTGATGATTTCTTCCACGAAATAGGGAGTAACCGGCAAGAAATACACTTGGTCGGCAATGCCTTCCGATGTTTGGATAGTTGCAACATTAGGGTTTACCAACACCGACTTGATGCCCTCCTCGCGCAAAGCCTTCAATGCTTGCGAGCCAGAGTAGTCGAATTCACCTGCTTGACCAATCTTGAGCGCACCCGAGCCCAATACAAGCACTTTCTTCAAATTCTTCTTTTCCATATCTTTCTCTTATATAATCTGCAAAATCAAAAAAAATGCGTCGCCCTGCGAAGGGTCAACGCATCTTATAACAAAAAAGAAACAAAAAATCCATCGACTGTCGAATGTGTAGCACCCGGAAAAAGGTCGTATGGATGGTTCATTTCTCTAAATTTCATTGCTTACCTTAAAATTTTTGCAAAGTAACAACTTATTTCGGGAATACGCAAACGAAACGAAGAAAGTTTTTCAACTTTATCTTTTATTCCTTTTTTGCCACAACTATGGCACTCTCTTGCCAAGCCTGTGGCAGTGTAGTGCCATAGCCTTGGCAGTGCACTGCCAAGGCCATGAAAAAGGTTGGCACACGAGAAGCACTTCTGGAGGGGGTACACACTCCCATCCCACGTTTCACTATCTTTAAATAAGATAGGCTGCACCTCGGAAGAAAAAAAATTGGCATTTATTTTGTTCTCCACTCGGCTTGCACTATCTTTGCATTTTTATTAAATATATAAGGTATAAAACAAACTACAGATATGGCAAAAGAAAAAATTATCCTTACGGGCGACCGCCCCACCGGACGCTTGCACATCGGACACTATGTTGGCTCGTTGCGTCGAAGAGTAGAGTTGCAAAACTCTGGTCTTTACGACAAGACATTCATCTTTATAGCCGATGCACAAGCTTTGACCGACAATATGGACAATCCTGAAAAGGTGCGTCAAAACGTGATAGAAGTGGCATTGGACTACTTGGCTTGCGGCCTTGACCCAACAAAAAGCACCATCTTCATCCAATCGCAAATACCCGAATTGTGCGAACTTTCGTTCTACTATATGGACTTGGTAACCGTGAGCCGCTTGCAACGCAACCCAACCGTGAAGACCGAAATTCAAATGCGCAACTTCGAAACAAGCATCCCCGTAGGCTTCTTCACCTACCCCATCAGCCAGGCAGCAGACATCACCGCCTTCAAAGCTACTACCGTTCCTGTAGGCGAAGACCAAGAGCCGATGATTGAACAAGCACGCGAAATCGTCCGCCGATTCAATCACATCTATGGCGAAACACTTGTTGAACCAGAAATTCTCCTTCCCGATAATGCAGCTTGCCTCCGCTTGCCAGGTACCGACGGTAAGGCCAAGATGAGTAAGAGCCTTGGCAACTGTATCTACTTGAGCGACAGCGCCGACGAGGTAACGAAGAAGATTAAGAGCATGTACACCGACCCCAACCACATCCGCGTGGAAGACCCCGGACAAATTGAAGGCAACACCGTATTCACCTACCTCGATGCCTTCTGCCGCCCCGAACACTTCGAACGTTATTGGAACGACTATGCCAACCTTGCCGAACTGAAAGCTCACTACCAACGTGGCGGATTGGGCGACATGAAGGTGAAGAAATTCCTCACCGCCATTATGCAAGAAGAGTTGGAGCCTATCCGCACTCGTCGTAAAGAGTTCGAACAAGACATCCCTGCCATCTACGATATGTTGAAGAAGGGTTGCGAAGTAGCTCGCGAACAAGCCGCACAAACACTTGATGAAGTGCGCCGCGCCATGAAGATTAACTACTTCGACGACGCCGAACTCATTGCCGAACAAGCACGCAAGTTCAAAGCCGAATAAGCATTACACCTTATTATACATAGTAAGGGGCATACAGTTGTATGCCCCTTATTGTTTCTATACGGGATTTTATACTCCTATAAATCAGCTATTTATAGCATCCAAAGTTAAATCCTTTCTTTTCACAAAAAGCTACTAAAAAAATCACGCGTGATTTCCTCCGAATTTGTTCGGGATTTCCTCTGGAATCACGCGCAATTCTTGCCGAATTCGTTCGCAAATTCAACGAAAATCACGCGCAATTTCGGCAAGAATCGTGCGTGATTCCGGAGGAAATTGCGCGTGAATTTGGCGGCATGTTTTTAAGATGATTTAGAATGCCTTTTTCTTCGCGCGCGCGTACGCGCGCATATTATATATAAGGTGTAAACTCCTATCAGAACAACTTCTGAATATCCTCTTCTTTAATGGTAGAGAGTACTACATGTCCGTCGGGGGTATAACCAGGCGAAGGCAATGCAAAAAGTTCACCAACCAACGAGGCCATCTCATCGTTGATAAGTACCTGACCATATACGATAGCAGCAGCACGCGCCAAGGTTAGTGCCAATAAACCTTGCACCTCTTCGCGTACATCAAAGCCCTTCTCCAAAGCGGTATGAACCATGTTACGCACCAACTCTACAGCGTTCAATCCCTCAATACCTGATGGTACGCCATTGATAGCATAGCTTCCACCACCCAACGGGGAGAGTTCGAAGCCAACGGCAGAAAGGTCATCGAAAATAGCATCGAGTACCGTAGCTTCGGAAGCTGGCAGTTGTATCACTTCGGGGAACAACACGCCTTGCGACATGCCTTGCTTCATAGCCATGCGACGCATATAACGTTCGTAAAGCACACACAAATGAGCACGATGCTGGTCAATCAACATCAAACCCGACTTAACCGAAGTAAGTATATATCGCCCTTTGAACTGCATAAATTGTGCTCCACTCTCCACTACGGGCGACGGAGCAAGCAGCTCATTGCCATTGGTTTCGTTGAGCGACGAAGAGATAGCTGAAGACGGAATCTCTTCCTCGAAAGGAAACATCAGTTCAGCATTTGCCGCTGGTGCAGACTTTTCTATACCATCGTAAAGGCTTTGCCAATCGGACGAAATCTTTCGCTCATAGGCCGGCATAGTATGCGAACCTCCACGCGATGACTTAAAGGGATTGAAACCCGCATCGTAATTCACCTTTGGAGGTGCAACAGCTGTATTGGCATCAAAGGCTGGTATATCGGGCATATCCTCTGTATCAAAGTCGATAGAGGGCACTGCATTGAAACGTCCCAATGCCTCTTTCACTGTAGCCGAAAGTATTTGCCAAATGGCATGTTCGTTCTCAAACTTAATCTCCGTCTTTGTTGGATGAATATTTACATCTATATTAGCTGGTTCAACATCGAAATAGATAAAATAAGAGACCTGTTCGCCTGTTGGAATCAAACGGTCGTAAGGTTCCATCACCGCTTTATGGAAATAGGGATGGCGCATATAACGACCATTGACAAAGAAGTATTGATGTGCACCTTTCTTGCGTGCGGTATCGGGTTTGGCCACAAAGCCAGTTATCTTGGTAAGGGAGGTTTCCACATCGATCGACAATAGCTGCTGGTTTAGCTTCTTACCAAACACATTCAAGATTCGTTGACGCAACGAAGATGCAGGTAAGTTCAGCAACTCAGAATCGTTACTATAAAGACTGAACGATACATCGGGATGTACCAAAGCAATACGTTCAAACTCTGTTACGACATTACTCAACTCTGTGCTATTCGCCTTCAAGAACTTACGACGGGCAGGAACATTAAAGAAAAGGTTCTTTACTTGAAAATTGCAACCTTGCGGACAAGCGCACACCTCTTGTGTTTCTACTTTGGAACCAGCAATAACCAATCGGGTACCAATCTCTGCGCCTGCTTGACATGTTTTCAGTTCTACTTCGGACACGGCTGCTATCGACGCCAATGCCTCACCACGGAATCCCATGGTGCGCAAAGCAAAGAGATCAGATGCTTGACTAATTTTTGAGGTGGCATGACGTTCGAACGACAAACGTGCATCTGTTTCGGACATACCTTTTCCATCATCCACCACTTGAATGCATGTCTTTCCTGCATCGGTAACCAATACTTGAATGTTCGTGGCACCAGCATCTATGGCATTCTCCACAAGTTCCTTAACCACAGAGGCAGGGCGTTGAATCACCTCACCAGCAGCAATTTGATTGGCCACCGAATCGGGCAGCAGATGAATAATATCACTCATGTTAAATAATACCGTTAGAGATTGCGTAGAATAAACACATCAATAGCACGATAAGAAATAGCTTGATAATAAATGGAATAGGTTTCTTTCCACTCTCTTTACGACGACGCAAATGGGTAGTGCTTTCTACAAATTTACCACGAATATCTTCGGGAGAGAACTCCTTTTCAGGAATCATTCCCAACTCGCGCTTGGCATTTTCGGTCATTTTGTCCAACTTCTCCTTACGTTCGTTCACGTAGATGTAGTTGTGTTGAAAACCACGCGGTTTTCGCATTGTAAACATTCCCATAAGCTATCACTTTTTACGTTTTATATTCAAATCGCGTGCCGAACCAATAGGCTTGCGGTCGCTCTTACGCAACACAGCATCGGCACCTTTGCCTCGCCATTCAAAAATATCTTCCTTGCTGCGCGGACGCACATAATCGAACCACGCAAAAGCATCGAGTCTCAATCTGTCGGCAGGTATTTGATCCATTGGATATACCACACCCGTAGTATGGCCAATGAAAGCACCACGTTCCAACTTTCGATCCTTCAATACCATCCTTAGGTGACTGCTTTCTGTATAATCCATCATCATCAAGGTGGTGTCACCCTCCTCTACCGGATAATAAATACACAACACATTGCCATCAACATCTACTTGGTGCATTTCGCCATTGCGGAAGAAGGCTTTCATCTCTTTACCTGTCACCTGATTGTAGTGTATAGAGTCGTTCATCTCTACCGCTAATGCTTGATTGATGATGTGTGCCCAATCGATAGTGCTATCGTTCATATACACCTTTATCTCCTCGCCCAATAATTGTTGGGGGCCTTGCCATAAAATTGGGTCGGTATAAAGTGAAAGACACGAATCTTTTGAACTATAAACCAACGAATCGCACACTGCTTGCACATCAGTACGGAATATACGCACCTTGTGGTAGGCACGCATTTCACGATACATAGAGTCGGTATCCATATAGAAAGTAACCAAGCGAAGGGTGTCGGCATGCATGTATAGACTATCACCTTGCGAATAATCAATAGCAACGGCACGATCGGTAGCCAATGCACCGCCACTCAATTCGTTATAGAAGCAATAGTCGCCTTTCAATACGTTCTTGTTTACACTATCGTTCATCCAAACGTTGTAAAAAGCTTCGCCATAACCTGCATTGCGATCGTAGAAAAGGCTATCGCCTATCATCTTTTTACCTTCGTTTGTCAATACAGAGCGATCCAACAATTCTGCTTGACCGGTATGCGTATTATAGATGCCACGTTCGGAGTAGATATGATTAGCATCGCTAACAATATCCGATGGACCAAGGATGGTTGCAACTTTAGTATTGGTGTTATACTTCAACGTATCCGAAGTGAGTGTGAAACGAGGATTCTCCAATAGGACAGAGTGATTGAACACAGCAATCTTGGTCGAAGTATTATATTCTCCCCACAAGGATGTAAGCACATTCTCTTCGTCGGTCAGTGTACCCCCATCAAAGTAATAGCCATAGCTATACACACGGTCGTAGTTCAAGCTATCGGTAGTCAGTTCGGTGTTGCGATTAATCAACCGTACATTGCGACGCAACTGTGCTAATTGCGCTTGTCCATCATAGAAAAGGTAATCGCCATAAATAAAAAGTGTATCACCTTGCTCCATATGTACGTTACCGAAAGCTTCGACAGAATTGGTAGCTTCGAAAATGATAGCCGAATCGCAAGACATGTACATGCTGTCGTGGCGCAATCGCACTGAGCCAACAAGTACTTGAACATCGGGGCGTTCTAACTTATCTGCTTGTGCTCGGTCAGCATATAGCAAATCGACACGACGTTTCTTACTTTGCTGCGGCACTTGCGGATTCTGTGCAGCAACAAAGGACAACGCCAACAATGAGAGTATGATAAATATTATTCTTTTATCCATCCTGGATACTTAAAGGTACAATTATGTTTCCACTTGTCGCTAATGCGAACATAGGTAGTTTTTTGTTTCTCACGAACCCACTTATCTAGCAACTCTGCACTTTTCTTTGCCTCTACAATACTCTTCAGATTTTGATAGTCGTCGGTAATTGTTGCTTTATGGCCGGGGATGCGATTCTTCAACTTCACAATCACACATTCTTCCTTACCGGTAGTTTCATTGATCATGGTAAAAGCCTTTGAGATTTCGCCCACTTCCATTGTGTCAACTACACGTGCTATGGCCGACGGCAAATCTTGCATCTCGAATTTAGCGGTATTGTTCTTGGGATTGGGAAGCAAACCGTGATTCAAACGAGTATCCTTATCGTGCGACAATTTAGCAGCTGCGGCTTCGAAAGTGAAGTGATTCTGACGAATATCGTCAGCGATAGAATCCAAACGAGCGTTAGCAGCCATAAGTGCCTCTTCGGAAACATGTGGTTTTAACAGAATATGGCGAGCCTTAACTCTATCGCCACGTTTTTCAATCAGTTGTATGATATGAAAACCATACTCTGACTCCACAATTTTAGAAACCTTATTGGGGTCTTGCAAGTTGAACGCAACATTTGCAAAGGCTGGATCAAATTCGCCACGTCCCCTAAAAGGCATTTCACCGCCCTGAATGGCCGAAGCACGATCTTCCGAATAGAGGCGCGCCAATGTTGCGAAACTGGTTTCGCCTTTATTGATACGATCGGTAAATTCGCGTAAACGACTTTTTATCTCTTCCACTTCATCTACAGGGATTTTTGGTTGTTGCGTAATAATTTGCACCTCCACTTGTGTGGGCACGTATGGAATACTATCTTGCGGAACAGTCTTGAAATAGCGACGAACATCAGCGGGAGTAACCTTAATATCTCCCACCAATTTTTGTTGCATACGCTGAACCTTCATGCCTTCGCGAATATTATTTCGCAGTTCCTCACGAATCTGATTAGAAGTCTTATTGAAATACTCTTCCAACTTTTCTTGCGAACCAATACTTGTAATGTAATTGTTCATGGTTTGGTCTGCCTGACGAATAACATCTGTTTCTGACACTTCAATACTATCGAGTGCAGCTTGGTGAAGATACAATTTGTTTACGGCAATCTGCTCTGGAATGACGCAATATGGATCACGATCAAACTTTGTTCCATTATACAATGCTTCCAAACGGGCAGCCTCTACTTCTGATTTCCAGATAGCCTCATCGCCAACTACCCAAACAACTTCGTCGATTACATTGTCTTGTGCATAAGCAGATGCTGCCATGAGCATTGCCATAAAAGATAATAATAAAGACTTGATATTCATACTTTTTTTCATTCTTAGTCTATTATTGTAATATTTTTATTTTGTTATTTTCTAAAGCTTCTTCATACAATTCGTTCTTCACTTGCTCTATGTAGTCCATTCTACGCATATTCAAAAGGATGTCTTTCACTTGAATTTGAGCAAATTCGAATGGCTCTTGAGCACCAATAGGACGATAGTCGAGCACATTCAAAAAATAGTAGAAAGTAGTATCTTTTAATTCTAAAGATTGGCGTTTGCTAAGATAACTATTCAATTCATCTTCATCATACGGCACCCAATCCAATATATCACCGATGCTTACCCACTTGTCATAGAAGTATTCGTACTTTACGGCATGTTGTAAACTGTATTTCTCTAAATTTTCGACAGCGACTTGTGTTGTATCTTTATACCAACGACGCAACTGGGACAACTGAGGAGCAGTTAAGGGCACTTTTATAAATAGTCCCTTCAACAAGGGGCGTTCTGCCTTAAACAAGGATTGATGTGCATCGTAATAGGCAAGCAAATCATCCTCGGTCACCTCATCGGCTAACTTTTGATTGATTAATTCTTGCTGATAAGTGTGAGCAATCAGCGATTTGCGATAATTCTCGACCAAACGATCTATCTCCGCATTATTTGGAATATTGCGCGATGCCTTATCCATCAAAAGCACCTCTTTCAACCAATTGAGTTTGTATTGTTCAACAAAAGCAGCACTATCTGCAGCAGACAATGAAAGAGGCAATACGGCTTGTACTTCATCATAATACAGGAATCGTCCGTCAAGTTCTACCAACGGAGTACGGCCATGGTGATCGTACTCTTTTTTACACGACACACACAGCGACATTAGGATGATTACTATACAAATTATGCGCATATTTTTATTCAATCTTATTTCAAACTACGAAGATACAAACTTTAATTGATTGATTGTACTAATTAACGGTTTTTAAAACGTCTTGATTTAATTCAATTGTTGACGAACTTCGTAAATTATTCATTAAATCGGCTCTTTTCGCACGCATATAATCACGCAACACGCTATCTTTCACCATATTAACATCTTCTGGCTTTTTCAATTGCTCGCCCAACAACTCTACATAAGGAAATTGCGAATTTACAACCGCCTTGCCTTGTTTGAAGATTTTCTCATCAACGCAAGGGTTATCGCCTTTAGAGAATAATTGTTGAACAGACAAAACGCGTATTTCATCTTTATTTATCACCATCCTTAATGCATCTTGCCATTCCTCATAAGGCATTTTCTTTAACCATTTGCGTACACTCTTTAATAATTTCTTATCTGCTGCTTGCAACACAATTCCCTTAAAGCGCTTCTCTTGCCAAGCATACTGTTTTTTATGTGCTTCAAAATAGGTTATTAGTTCTTCATCGGTAGGCAATAAACAATTTTGTTGCTTATTATAGGCGGCAACCAACAAACTATCAGCTTTTATTTGCTCGTTCATTCTATAATCAAGTGATTGATGGAGATTATCATAAAAATGATTCACTAACGTCCACTTAACGAAAGCATCCCATTGGTGTTGAATAGCCATTGGAAAATGATTGGCAAAACGTTGAAAATCAGGAAGAGTATATTCTTTTTCCGCGATTTTAAATAGAGGAGAGTTGGTAGTTTTTGTACGTAACAATTCGTCCTTTGCAGACTCATTGCATTGATATCGGAACATTTCTTTCAACGATTGCAAGCGGATATCAATAAGACTATCTATTTTTTTATCATCATACACAACTTCACGCACATCATTTTGATGTAACTTAACAATACACATGCCTTGTGGTTCCCA
The DNA here is from genome assembly GCA_017630035.1 of Bacteroides sp. GTDB lineage: Bacteria > Bacteroidota > Bacteroidia > Bacteroidales > Bacteroidaceae > Bacteroides. The sequence goes on along the minus strand of JAGBWA010000020.1, from coordinate 15,045 downwards.
AAAAGGATGCGAATAATTTCCAGGCTCCATATTTTCAATGGCGGAAATTAATTCGTTCGACATCTGCGACCTCTTCAATAATAGTTGTTGCTTATAAAAGGAATAGTTAGCAACCGCCTCTTGAAAAGTCAACCCGCTTTGTAATGCTTGATAAATGGAATCCATCTCTACCTCTGTTTGTTTCAACAAATGGGATGATGCACGCTGAGGGGTTTTCAATAAGATTAAAGAAAGACTTACCATTGGTTCAGTCTTTACCTCTGCTTGTTGCAACAAAGGAGGAGGGAGTAAAGCCAATAGATCACAACTATCTTGATATGCTTTCAACTGTTCGCGAAAAGAGGGCAATGTATCCAATCCTTGCGCTCTTGCATGCTCGGAAAGCAACAAGAAATCAATCAATTCTTCGGCACACTTTTGTGGGGTATCATAAGACCCAATAGAATTATGTTCATACAAATATGCGAACTCTTTAAGCGTGATTGTCCTTTCATTAATACGCATCAAAATGGTATCTGATTGCGCTTGAACTTTCACAACTAAAGACGACAAAAGGAGTATAGTTAAAAACCATACTCCTCGTGCACTATTGTTCGTATATTTATTCAACTTATTCAGGGCGGCTATAATTAGGAGCTTCACTTGTAATGGCTACATCGTGTGGATGACTTTCCATTACACCTGCATTTGTAATTCGAGTAAACTTAGCATCGTGCAACTTCTCAATATTTTGAGCGCCACAATATCCCATACCTGAACGCAAACCACCTACCAATTGATAGATTACTTCATACAATGTTCCTTTATATGGTACGCGTGCTGCAATTCCTTCTGGCACAAGTTTCTTAACTTCTTTGGTGTCGCCTTGGAAGTAGCGGTCTTTTGAACCATTTTCCATTGCTTCCAAAGAACCCATACCACGATATGATTTGAACTTACGTCCATTGAAGATAATAGTATCGCCAGGAGCTTCTTCTGTACCAGCAACCAACGAACCAATCATTACGCTATAACCACCAGCTGCAAGTGCCTTAACGACATCGCCCGAATAGCGCAAACCACCATCAGCAATCAAAGGCACACCTGTACCTTGCAAAGCTTTTGCTACTTCGTATACAGCTGACAACTGAGGAACACCTACACCAGCAACTACGCGAGTTGTACAAATAGAACCAGGACCGATACCTACCTTTACAGCATCAGCACCTGCATCGGCCAACATCTTAGCAGCCTCGCCGGTAGCAATATTACCAACTACGATATCAACATGTGGGAAACGAGCTTTAGCCTCTTTCAATTTTTCTACTACCGATTTTGAATGGCCATGAGCAGTATCAATAACAATAGCATCGGCACCAGCATCAACCAATGCTTGCATACGCTCTAAAGTATCGGCAGTTACACCAACACCAGCAGCTACACGCAAACGACCCTTTGAATCCTTGCATGCCATTGGTTTATCTTTGGCCTTTGTAATATCTTTATAGGTAATCAAACCTACTAACTTACCATCCTTATCTACAACTGGCAACTTCTCAATTTTGTTTTCTTGCAAAATTTGCGAAGCAGTTTCCATGTCTGTACCTGGAGTAGTAGTAATGATATGTTCTTTTGTCATTACCTCATCGATGTGCTTATCAAGTTCCTTTTCGAAACGCAAGTCACGATTTGTAACGATACCAACCAAATAGCCTTCGTCATCAACAACAGGAATACCGCCAATCTTGTATTCTGCCATCAAATCCAATGCATCTTTAACGGTTGAACCTCTTTTTATCGTAACTGGATGATAAATCATACCATTCTCTGCACGCTTTACGATAGCTACTTGGCGAGCTTGTTCTTCGATTGACATATTTTTGTGAATAACGCCAATACCTCCTTCACGTGCAATAGCAATAGCCATTTTCGCTTCGGTAACAGTATCCATAGCGGCTGTCACAAAAGGAATTTTCAACTCGATGTTTTTTGAGAACTTTGTCGTAAGCTCGACAGTTTTAGGAAGAACTTCAGAATAAGCAGGGATTAACAAAACGTCATCATAAGTTAATCCATCCATCACGATTTTATCAGCAATAAATGACATAGGTTATGCTTTTTAAATTTATTGCGTGCAAATATACAGCTTTCTTTTGATTTAAGTATACTTACACGCAATAAAATTGTTATATTTCCATTATTAATTAGCCATTTCAGAAATGAATTTTATTCTCACCAAGCGCACTTCGTCTTCCGAGTAATCATCGCCCAACTCATCGAGTGCTTCGTCTATATCGTCGGTTGTTGATTCCTTGAAGTAGTCGTATATATCGAGCATGTGATCTTCATCCATAATTTCTTCAAGGAAATAATCGATATTCAATTTAGTACCTGAATAAACGATTGCTTCAATTTCATCCAACAATTCGTCAAACTCTATGCCTTTCGAATTTGCGATATCGTCTAATGCCACTTTGCGGTCGATTGATTGAATAATGGCAACTTTCATCTTCGATTTATTGGCCACTGTTCGCACGCGCAAATCTTCGGGACGCTCAATTTCGTTTTCTTCGCAATGGCGTTTTATCAGTTTGCAAAACTCTTCGCCATATCGTTTTGCTTTTCCGGCGCCAACACCAGGAATGTTTTGCAACTCATCCAAGGTAACAGGATAAATCGTTGCCATTGCCTCCAACGATGGATCTTGGAAAATAACGTAGGGTGGCACTTCCAATTGCTTTGATAGTTTCTTGCGCAAATCCTTCAGCATAGAATAGAGTGCTGGATCTACAGCACAAGAGCCACCTCCACGCATTGGAGTTTCTTCTTCTACTTCTTCAAAATCGTTGTCTTCTGTAATTTTGAATGTAGTTGGATTTTTCAGGAACTTCTTACCTGCTGCTGTTACTTTCAATATGCCATAATTCTCGACTTCCTTACTTAGATAACCTGCAATAAGCGCTTGTCGGATTACAGCATTCCAGGTTTTATCCTCTTCGCCCATACCTTGTCCGAAGACTTCCAGTTCTTCGTGTAAATGAGCTTGTACTTCCGAGGTTTCCTTTCCTTGAATAACATCTATAATATAGTCCGCTTTGAAATTTTCCTTAACCGCCAAAATAGTTTCGATGACGGTACACAATAATTCTTGAGCTTCCACTTGTTTCTTTGGGTTTAAACAATTGTCACAATTACCACAATTATCTTGCAAAAACTCTTCGCCAAAATAGTGCAACAATGCTTTTCGACGACATACAGAAGATTCAGCATAGGCAGCTGTTTCGAGCAATAATTGCTTGCCGATTTCTTGTTCGGCTACAGGTTTGCCTTGCATAAACTTCTCCAACTTTTGCAAATCTTTGTTGGTGTAAAACGTTATACATTTGCCTTCACCGCCATCACGTCCAGCACGACCTGTTTCTTGATAATATCCTTCCAAGCTCTTCGGTATGTCATAGTGAATAACATATCGCACATCGGGTTTGTCGATACCCATACCGAATGCAATCGTTGCAACAATCACATCAATTCGTTCCATCAAGAAATCGTCTTGATTTTGCGTGCGAGTTGCAGAATCCATGCCAGCATGATAAGCGCGAGCATTGATACCGTTGGCTTGAAGTATTTCAGCAAGTTCTTCAACCTTCTTTCTACTTAAACAATAGATAATGCCCGATTTCTCCGAGCTTCCTTTGATGAACTTGATGATATCTTTATCAATATTATTAGTTTTTGGGCGTACTTCGTAATAAAGGTTCGAGCGATTGAACGATGATTTGAAAACTTGAGCATTGGTCATTCCCAAGTTTTTCTGAATATCGTGTTGCACTTTTGGTGTAGCTGTTGCCGTAAGAGCAATCAATGGTGCATTACCTATTTCATTGATGATAGGTCGGATGCGTCGATACTCAGGACGGAAATCGTGTCCCCACTCCGAAATACAATGCGCCTCGTCAACGGCATAGAATGAAATCTTTACCGTTTTCAAGAATTCCACATTTTCTTCTTTGGTGAGCGATTCGGGTGCTACGTAAAGCAACTTAGTTTTTCCTGCCATGATGTCTGTTTTAACTTGATCGATAGCAGTCTTGTTCAACGACGAGTTGATGAAGTGTGCTATACCATCTTCTTCACTGAAATTGCGCATAGCATCCACTTGATTCTTCATCAAAGCAATCAATGGCGAGATGACGATGGCTGTACCATCCATCATCAACGAGGGCAACTGATAGCATAAAGATTTACCTCCTCCAGTAGGCATTAGCACAAAGGTGTCATTACCTGCCAAAAGATTCTCGATTATCACTTCTTGGTTACCTTTGAAAGTGTCGAATCCGAAGTGTTTCTTTAATTCATCAGTTAGGTTTTGTTTCTTTTTCGCCATGGTTACAAGGGTATTGAATGTATATTGTTGCCTTATTTTCTCAAAAGAGCATTAACAAAGTTATAAACAACTTCTTAAATAACAAGCATAATTTCGAAAATATTTTTATCGAAAACGAAAAAAATATTCATCAAAACTATAGCTATTTGATTTTAAGCATTTTGCAATTTAGCCACATTTGCCTTGTCTAATTGCTTTTGAGCATATTCCAAGGTTACTACATAGGCAGTTTGCTTGCTCGAAGGTATTTCGAACATCACATCCATCATGATTGTTTCGACAATCGAGCGCAATCCGCGAGCACCAAGTTTAAACTCTACAGCTTTATCCACGATATACTCGAGCACATCGTTTTCGAAGGTCAATTCCACGCCATCCATTTCAAACAATTTAATGTATTGCTTGATGATTGAGTTTTTCGGCTCAGTCAAAATGGAACGAAGTGCTTGACGATCGAGCGGATTTAAATAGGTAAGCACCGGCATACGACCAATGATTTCGGGTATCAATCCAAACGATTTCAAATCTTGCGGTGCAATGTATTGCATCATGTTGTTTTTATCAATCGTCGTAGTGTTTCTTGCAGCACTATAACCTACAACATGCGTATTCAGTCGTTGGGCTATTTTCTTCTCAATGCCATCGAACGCACCTCCACAAATAAACAAGATGTTCTTTGTATTAACAGGAATCATCTTCTGATCGGGATGTTTGCGTCCGCCTTGCGGTGGTACATTAACAATAGAGCCTTCGAGCAACTTAAGCAATCCTTGTTGCACGCCTTCGCCGCTTACATCGCGTGTAATGGAAGGGTTGTCGCCCTTACGAGCAATTTTATCGATTTCGTCAATGAACACAATACCTTTTTCTGCTTCAGGCACATTATAATCGGCCACTTGCAATAGGCGGGTTAGGATGCTTTCAATATCTTCGCCCACATATCCGGCTTCGGTAAGCACGGTAGCATCGACAATCGTGAATGGCACTTTCAGCAACTTGGCTATTGTACGTGCAAGCAATGTTTTACCAGTACCTGTACTACCCACCATGATAATGTTTGATTTTTCTATTTCTACATCATCGCCGCTATCTTTTTGTGCTAAGCGCTTATAGTGGTTGTAGACAGAAACCGAAAGGAATCGTTTAGCATCGTCTTGTCCTATTACATATTGGTCGAGAAAAGCTTTAATTTCAGTTGGTTTGGGCAGTTCTTCCAGGTTTAAGTTCGATGCCTTTGCCTTGTTTTGTGCGGCCAAAGCCTCATTAAGAATCTCACCGGCTTGCTTCACACAACTATCGCAGATGTAACCATCCAAGCCTGTTATCAGCAACTTGACTTCATCTTCTGGTCGTCCGCAAAAGCTACATCTATTTTTCTTATGTCCAGCCATTTCGATGCTTATTTCTTAATCATCACTTCATCTACCATACCATACTCTTTGGCCTCTTGCGCGGTCATCCAATAATCGCGATCCGAATCGGCCCATACCTTATCGAAAGGAGTATGCGAGTGGTCGGCTATGATGGTATAAAGTTCTTTCTTCAATTTTTGTATTTCGCGAGCTGTAATTTCAATATCTGATGCTTGGCCTTGTGCACCACCCATAGGTTGATGAATCATGACGCGCGAATGTTTCAATGCCGAGCGCTTTCCTTCAGTACCAGCCACCAATAGCACAGCGGCCATCGAAGCGGCCATACCTGTACAGATGGTTTGCACATCGCTCGAGATGAATTGCATAGTATCGTAAATGCCCAATCCTGCATATACTGAGCCACCAGGCGAGTTGATATAGATAGAGATATCCTTACCTGGATCGACCGAGTCGAGGTAGAGCAATTGAGCTTGCAACGTATTTGCTGTATAATCGTCGATTTGTGTACCCAAGAAGATGATACGATCCATCATCAAGCGTGAGAACACGTCGAGTTGAGTAACGTTTAGTTGGCGTTCTTCCAATATATATGGGTTCAAGTAGCCTGATTGCGATTTGATTACATCGTCGAGCACCAAGCTATTCATACCTAAATGTTTGGTCGCAAATTTCTTAAAGTCGTTCATAATTGTTCAGTTTTTTTATGTTTCTCTATAATGCAAATGCAAAGATATAATTTTTCTCTAAACATCGCACAAAAAATTAGCATACTTGAAAAATATTTTTTCTCTTCTTGAAAAATATTTTCCAGCGCTATATTTGATATATGCAAAAAGCAGCAAATCGTAATGACCTGCTGCTTTTTGTTTAGTATTTTAAAATGTTTTATTGCTCGAACAATTTATTGAAATCGGCGGCAGAAATAGTCTTTTCAACCAACTTCACTTGTTGCTTCAATGCAGCTGAAAGTTTGCTTTCGATAACTCGGTTCACCAAGCCTTCTACGCTTTCTTTCTTCTTCAACATTTCCTTTGAGTAGTTTTCAAGCAAGTCATCGGGTACATTCATCATGCCATATTGAGCGAATTGTGCACGAGTAGCTTCTTTTGCCATGTTAGCAACATCTTCTTGCTCAACCTTGATATCGTTTGCCTTCACCAATTGTTCCTTGATGAGGTGCCATTGCAACTCTTCGATGCTCTTTTCGTAGTTGTCTTCAACAAACTTTTCGTCCTTGTCAGGGTTGTTCAAACGCATGATGCGCTTGAGCAATGCATCTGGGAATTCAAGCTTACCAACCTTCTTTTCCATCATAGCGCGGAAGTCGATAAGGAATCTGTAATCGCTATCAGCTACGAATTGCTTAGCGATGTTTTCCTTTACGCGAGCTACGAATTCTTCTTCGCTCTTCACTACATCCTTGCCAAATACTTGGTCGAAGATTTCTTGATTCAATTCGCCTTCTACAAAGCGAGTGATTTCTTCTACTTGGAAGCTAAAGTCGCCCTTAGTGTTTTCTACAGCATCCTTTTCAATCTTCAACAAAGAAGCGAGTTCAGCTGCATTGCCTTCCCATGCGCTGTATGGGTTGAACACCAATACATCGTTTACCTTTGCACCATTGAAGATAGCTTTTTGGTCAGCATTCTTCATGTATTCAGGCATCATTACGGCACCTTCTACTTGAATACCACCTTCTTTAGTATTGCCTTCAGCATCCAACTCTGCCAAAAGGCCCTTCAACATATCGTTGCCTTGGAAGCTATCTACCTTTTGGTATTGTCCGGCACGTTGCTTGTATTGGCTCACTTGAGCGTTCACCATTTCGTCTGTAACATCGATATTGTAGTATTCTACCTTATCTTTTGCAGTTACTTTTGCTTCGAATTCTGGTGCCAAAGCGATGTCGAACAAGAATTCGAATTCTTCCATTGTGTCGAAGTCAATCACAGGTTGCTTGTCTTCGTTTGGCAATGGTTCGCCAAGGATGTTCACCTTGTTATCTTGAATATAGTTATATACAGTCTCAGAGAGAAGCTTGTTCACTTCTTCGGCAGTTGCCGATTTGCCATACATCTTCTTTACTAAGCTCATAGGTACCATACCCTTACGGAAACCTGGCATTTGAGCATTTTGGCGGAAGTTCTTCAACGCCTTGTCTACTTTTTCTTGATAATCAGCTTTTTCCAGCTTTACGGTAAGCAATGCGCTTACTTTGTCAATGTTTTGTAATGAAACGTTCATTCTACTACAATTATTATTATTTGTTACTTTCTTTTCGTTTTTAATTTGAGGGTGCAAAATTAGTGTTAATCTTTCAATTAGCAAAGAATTTACACACCTTTTCGTTTACAAAAAGATGAGCCAATGAAAGAAGTGAATGTTTACACCATAAAATTCTTGCGACGCAACACAAAATTACTTCCCAAATACTTTTGTCGAACAATCTCATTTTGCGACAACTCTTCGGGGGTGCCTTGGAAAAGGATACGTCCTTCGAACAACAAGTAGGCACGGCTCGTAATACTTAATGTTTCTTGCACATTATGGTCGGTAATCAAAATACCGATATTCTTTTTCTTCAAATCCCACACAATCTTTTGGATATCCTCTACGGCAATGGGATCGACACCAGCAAATGGCTCGTCGAGCATAATAAACTTAGGATCGATAGCCAAACAACGAGCAATCTCTGTACGACGACGCTCGCCACCCGACAATTGGTTACCTTTATTCTTACGCACTTTCTCCAAACGGAATTCAGCAATCAAACTTTCCAATTTATCTTTCTGATATTCCAAAGGTTTATTCGTCATCTCAAGCACAGACATAATATTGTCTTCCACACTCATTTGACGAAAAACTGATGCTTCTTGTGCCAAATAAGCGATACCTGTTTGAGCACGTTTGTAAACCGGATAGTTCGTAATATCAAGGTCGTCCATAAAGATTCGTCCTTCATTGGGCGTCACCAAACCTACGGTCATATAAAAAGAGGTGGTTTTACCGGCACCATTAGGTCCTAACAAGCCTACAATCTCGCCTTGCTTCACGTCGAAAGAGACATTATTCACTACCGTACGCTTGCCGTACTTTTTGACCAATTCTTCCGTCCGTAACACCATTTTGTTCTCTTCTTCCATACAAATATCCCTTGTTACTCTAATTTTTGTGCAAATGTAACAAATTACCTCGAAAAGACGTATATTTGCCGACAAATTAGTTTGAATTAATATGATAAAAGCATTGCAAACATTCGGAAGATACCTCATGTTAATGTGGCGGGTCATCGCTCGTCCCGAACGCATGAGAATGTTTTTCAAACAATATATCGAGGAAATTGAAAAGCTCGGAGTAAACTCCATTGGCATCGTCTTGCTGATTTCATTCTTCATTGGTGCCGTTATCACCATCCAAATAAAGCTGAACATCGAAAGCCCCTTCATGCCGCGTTGGACGGTGGGATACATCACCCGCGAAATCATGTTGCTTGAGTTTTCGTCCTCTATCATGTGTCTTATCCTAACAGGAAAGGTAGGCTCAAACATTGCATCCGAATTAGGTACAATGCGTGTCACTCAACAGATTGATGCACTCGAAATCATGGGCATCAACTCGGCAAACTACCTTATCTTGCCGAAAATTGCCGCTATGATAACAACCATACCTATATTAGTAGTATTCAGCATTGTATCAGGTATTATCGGTGCATTTTGCACATGTTGGTTTGGGGGCATCATGACGGCCGTCGATCTTGAATATGGTTTGCAATACATGTTTGTCGAAGAATTTGTATGGAATGGTTTCGTCAAATCACTCTTCTTTGCATACATCATAGCAAGTGTATCTGCTTTCTTCGGCTATACCGTAGAAGGCGGCTCAATCGAAGTAGGAAAAGCATCTACCAATTCAGTAGTGTGCAGTAGTGTGTTGATTCTATTTGCCGACTTAGTACTTACCCGTTTGTTAGTAAGCTAACACAAAAACTTATTCATTATGATAGAACTGAAACATCTATATAAATCATTCGACGGCAAAGAGGTGTTGAAAGATATCAATGCATCGTTCGAAAATGGGAAAACGAACCTTATTATTGGACAAAGTGGTTCGGGAAAAACCGTATTGATGAAGTGTATCGTAGGGCTACTTACGCCAGAAAAAGGCGAATTACTTTACGATGGGCGCAACTTCCTTTCCCTAAAAAAGAATGAAAAGAAGTTTCTTCGTCGTGAAATGGGAATGATTTTTCAAAGTGCAGCACTCTTCGACTCAATGTCTGTACTCGACAATGTTATGTTTCCGCTCAACATGTTCAGCAACGACACGCTGAACGACCGCAAACGCCGCGCTCAATTCTGCCTTGAACGTGTAAATCTTACCGGCGAAGCACACGACAAATTCCCAGGAGAAATTAGTGGAGGTATGCAAAAACGTGTAGCCATTGCTCGTGCCATCGCTCTCAATCCGCAATACCTCTTTTGCGACGAGCCAAATTCAGGACTCGATCCTAAAACCTCCCTCGTCATAGACGAACTGATTCATGACATCACACACGAATATGGCATCACCACACTCGTCAACACGCACGACATGAATTCAGTAATGGGCATCGGAGAAAAAATTATTTTCATACACGAAGGTACAAAAGCATGGGAAGGAACAAAAGACGAAGTACTTACATCTACGAACGAACGCTTAAACGATTTCATCTTTGCATCCGACCTCTTCCGAAAAGTTAAAGAAGCAAACGGCTAAATATACACAACAAAAAAAGCATCATTCCTGATGCTTTTTTTATTATCTATACTCCAACGAAGGAGTTACTTCTGACGAATATATATATTAATAGGTGTACCTGTCAAATTCCACTTTTCGCGCATTTTATTTTCCAAGAAACGGCGATAAGGTTCCTTTACATATTGCGGCAAGTTAGCAAAGTAAACAAACGAAGGCACTTGTGTATTAGGCAATTGCGTAATATATTTAATCTTAATATACTTACCCTTATTTGATGGTGGAGGATAAGCTTCGATAAGTGGAAGCATCTCTTCGTTCAAGCGAGCAGTTGGGATGCGTACAGTACGATTCTGATAAACATTACGTGCCTCTTCCAACACTTTTAGAATGCGTTGCTTTGTCAAAGCCGATGCAAAGATAATAGGGAAATCTACAAAAGGAGCAAAACGTTCGCGAATAGCATTTTCGAATGTTTTCATCACTTTTACCGTCTTATCTTCCACCAAATCCCACTTATTCACAACAACAACCAATCCCTTAGCATTACGTTGTATCAACGAGAAGATATTCAAATCCTGACTTTCAATGCCACGAGTAGCATCAAGCATCAAGATACAAACATCCGAGTTTTCGATTGAACGAATAGAGCGAATTACTGAATAATACTCTAAATCTTCGTTCACTTTATTCTTTTTGCGAATACCTGCTGTATCCACCAAATAGAAATCGAAACCAAATTTGTTATAGCGAGTATAAATAGAATCACGGGTAGTACCAGCAATATCTGTTACGATATTGCGATCTTCACCAATGAAAGCATTCACGATAGAAGATTTTCCTGCATTTGGACGACCAACTACCGCAAAACGAGGAATATCTTCGTCTAATATCTCTGCCGCTTCCTTTTTAAACTTGCTTACAATAAGATCCATCATATCGCCAGTACCCATACCTGTCATAGCAGAGATACAATATGGATCGCCCAAGCCTAAAGAATAAAATTCTGGCGCATTGTATTGCAACTCATGATTATCAGTTTTGTTAGCAATCAGCAAAACCGGCTTCTTTGCACGACGCAAAATAGAAGCCACTTGCATGTCAAGGTCAGTAACCCCATTCATCACATCCACTACAAACAAGATAACATCGGCTTCATCAACTGCCATCAATACTTGTTTGCGTATTTCCTCTTCGAATACATCGTCCGAGTTTACAACCCATCCACCAGTATCTACAACCGAGAATTCACGACCTAACCATTCCGACTTGCCATATTGGCGATCGCGTGTAGTACCCGCTTCTTCGTTAACAATCGCTTGTCTTGTTTTGGTCAAACGATTGAACAATGTCGATTTTCCCACATTGGGGCGTCCTACGATAGCTACTAAATTTCCCATTATGATTAATCTAATTGATAACCAAAATTACGAAGCTCTTTATCTGAACTTCTCCAATCTTTATCTACTTTCACAAACGTTTCCAAGAAAATTGTCTTTCCAAAGAACTTCTCCAAATCGCGACGTGCTTCTGTCGAAACCTTCTTCAACGCTCTACCCTGCTTGCCTATAATGATTCCCTTTTGCGAATCACGTTCAACATAGATTACTGCACTAATCGCAATTTTCTTCTCATCTTCTTTAAAACGTTCCACTACAACCTCTACAGAATAAGGAATTTCCTTATCGTAATAAAGCAGAATCTTTTCACGAATAATCTCATTCACAAAGAAACGTGCAGGTTTATCCGTCCACTGATCCTTATCAAAATAAGGAGGTGAATCGGGTAGCAATTCCTTAACTCGTTTCATAATGTAATCAACATTAAACTTATTCAATGCTGATATTGGCAAAATTTCGGCTTTAGGAAGTTGTTCTTTCCACGTTTCGACCAATTCAATCAGCTTTTCTTGGTTGGTCAAATCTATTTTATTGATAAGCACTAACACAGGTACATCCATTTTGGATACCTTTTCCACGAAATCGCTATGCTTATCAGGTTTTTCTATTACATCGGTTACATAAAGCAGCACATCAGCATCGGTCAATGCAGAAGTTGAGAAGTTAAGCATTGATTCTTGCAACTTATATTGCGGTTTCAACACACCAGGAGTGTCCGAAAAAACAATCTGCATATCATCAGAATTATAAATTCCCATAATTCGATGGCGAGTAGTTTGCGCTTTAAAGGTAGCAATAGAGATTCGCTCACCCACAAGTGCATTCATTAATGTAGATTTGCCCACATTCGGATTACCTACAATATTAACAAAACCTGCTTTATGCATAATACCTATTTGATGATTAAGACAAAAAAACGCATCGAATTAAAATAGGATGCGTTTTTATTGTTTATATTTATTTGTTATTTCTTACCATCATAACCCCACTTAACATATACGGCACCCCAAGTAAATCCTGCTCCGAAGGCCGTAAATATCAAGTTATCTCCTTTCTTCAACTTTTCTTCAAAGTCCCAAATACAAAGAGGCAATGTTCCTGCACTGGTATTACCATAGCGTTCAATATTCACCATAACCTTTTCGCTTGGAACCTCCATACGATGCGCAACTGCATCAATAATACGAAGATTAGCTTGATGAGGAATTATCCAATTAATATCTTCTTTGGTCAAATTATTTCTTGCTGCCAATTCTGCACTAACATCCGACATGTTAGAAACAGCATATTTGAATACAGTACGTCCTTCTTGATAGATATAATGCATACGATTATCTACCGTAAAATACGAAGGAGGACATACAGAACCACCTGCTTTCATATGCAAGAAAGGAAGTCCCTTTCCATCTGTATGCAAGATTGCATCCATAATTCCTACATCTTCAGTTGTTGGTTCCAACATAAAAGCAGCGGCACCATCTCCGAAGATTGGACAAGTTGCACGATCTGTATAATCAACCATTGACGACATTTTATCACCGCCAACAATTATTACCTTTTTATAACGACCAGAACGAATGAAGTTTGCGCCTGCCTCCATTAAATACAAGAAACCGCAGCAAGCTGCTTGCATATCGAAAGCAAAAGCATTTTTCAAACCTAATTTATCGCAGAGGATAGATGCCGTTGAGGGGAAATGATAATCAGGAGTAGTAGTTGCGACAATGACCAAATCTACATCATCGGGATTTGTATTTGTACGTTGCAACAACTGCTTGGCAGCTTTACGACACATATAAGATGTACCCAAACCCTCTTCATTTAGGATTCTGCGTTCTTTCACACCAATACGAGTCATAATCCACTCGTCGCTGGTATCTACCATCTTAGCAATCTCATCGTTCGACAAGACATATTCAGGTACATAACCACCAACTCCCGTTATTACAGCATTTAGTTTCTCCATGGATTTCAAATTAAATAATACTCAAACAACGAGAGTCTAAAAAGTTTCTATAAACAGATAACTCTTTAGACACCCGACATTCAAGTAAAAAGTGTTTGCTTATACACTATACCGAAAATTAAACGGCAGCTTCCTTTTCAATAGCAAGTTTACCTCTGTAGTAACCACATGCACCACATACAGTGTGATATACATGCCATTCACCACAGTTCGGACAAATTGCCAATGTAGGAGCTACAGCCTTATCATGAGTTCTTCTCTTGGCTGTTCTAGTGTTTGACTGTCTTCTTTTAGGATGTGCCATTTTTGTTTAATGTTTAATTGTTATCAAATATTTTCTTTAATTCATTCCAACGCGGATCTATTGCACGTTCTTCGTCAACCGAAGAATCATCTACAACTTCCGACATAAAATCATCTTCACTTAAATCCTCATCATTCGATGATGTTCTTAATAATTTGCCAAGTTTCTTACTAACCAAGTTATTACACTTACCAGAAGGATGAACATGTTTCATAGGTATAGCCAATGCAATAAATTCATACATAAACCAGGCCACATTCAATGTTCCTTCTTCTTCCGGAATAACGATTAGGCTTTCATTCTCATCATCATACTTCGCTCCAAACTTCACGGTAAACTTATCTTCAGAACTAATAGGCTGTTCCATCTCATCCAAACATCTATCACACTGAACAATAACAACACCTTCGGTTTGAAACAAAAGTTCAAATGCATTAGAGAAACGTTTAATCGTTAAGCTAACAGTTACTTTACCTTTTTGGACTTCAGGAGCATCCAAATCAGCAAAGAATTGATTGTCTAAGATATACTCATATTGAGTAACATTTTCTTGCAATCCTTTTAAGTCAACGATATATTTACTTAGCTTTCCCAATGCATAAACGTTATTCGGGCGACAAAGATACGAATAATTATCCTCATAACGCACCTTTTAGCTAAAAAACTTTCGTTTTTTTACTATAATCCATTGCAACATCGGACAACTCCAAGCACTCTTAGCGATTGTTGAATACATAAAACCAAAAAGCCTCCGTCATCCTATTGGATAACGAAGGCTCATCTAAAACGGCGACTACCTACTCTCCCACTGTTACGCAGTACCATCGGCGTGACTGGGCTTAACTTCTCTGTTCGGAATGGGAAGAGGTGGAACCCCAGTGCTATAATCACCTAAATAACAT
>JAGBWA010000019.1 GCA_017630035.1 Bacteroides sp. | reverse complement strand
GTTGGGAAGTATGCAATAAAGTAGGGGGTATTTACACGGTGTTATCTACACGAGCTAACACTTTACAAGAGAGATTTCGAGATAAACTATTCTTCATAGGTCCAGACTTTTGGCAAGGGAAAGAGAATCCTTTATTCATTGAGTCGGAAAATTATTGTGCCGCATGGAAGCAACATGCAGCCGAAAAAGATGGCCTCTCTGTCCGTATCGGGCGTTGGAATATTCCTGGCGAACCTTTGGTTATTTTGGTGGATTTTACTCCTTTCTTTGCGCAAAAGAATGAGATATACACTGATATGTGGAATAAGTATCAGGTAGATTCGTTGCATGCCTATGGCGATTACGACGAAGCATCCATGTTCTCGTATGCAGCAGGAAAGGTAGTAGAAAGCTTTTATCGCTATAACTTGACACAAGCCGACAAGGTGGTGTATCAAGCACACGAGTGGATGACAGGTTTGGGCGCTCTCTATCTGCAACAAGCAGTTCCCGAGATTGCCACTATCTTCACTACTCACGCCACAACGATTGGTCGTTCGATAGCTGGTAACAACAAACCGCTTTACGATTACTTGTTTGCCTACAATGGCGATCAAATGGCGGCAGAGTTGAATGTGCAATCGAAGCACTCTATCGAAAAACAAACTGCCCATAATGTGGACTGCTTTACTACTGTGAGCGAAATTACCAACACCGAATGTCGCGAATTGCTGGACAAGGCTGCCGATGTGGTGTTGATGAATGGTTTTGAAGACGATTTTGTACCTAAGGGTGCAACCTTTACCAGCAAGCGCAAGCGTGCTCGTGCGTTGAAGTTGCGTTTGGCCAATTGCTTGCTTGGTGTAGATTTGAAAGACGAAGATACACTGATTATCGGCACCAGTGGCCGCTATGAGTTTAAGAATAAAGGTATCAATGTCTTCTTGGAAGCATTGAACCGTTTGAATCGCGACAAGAACCTAAAGAAAAATGTATTGGCGCTTATCAATGTGCCTGGTTGGGTAGGCGATGCGCGTGAAGACTTGCAAGAGCGATTGGCCAGCAAGGAAAAATTCACCACTCCATTGCAATGCCCTTTCATCACACATTGGTTGCACAACATGACGCACGACCAAGTGTTGGACATGCTGAAGTACTTAGGCATGGACAATGGTCCGGAAGACAAAGTGAAAGTAATCTTTGTGCCTTGCTACCTCGACGGTAAAGATGGCATATTGAACAAACACTACTACGACATTGTCTTAGGTCATGACCTCAGTGTATATCCTTCTTATTATGAACCTTGGGGATACACACCGTTGGAGAGCGTAGCCTTCAAGGTGCCTACAGTAACCACCGACTTGGCCGGTTTTGGTCTTTGGGTAAATAGCTTGAAGAATCAACATGGCATTAACGATGGAGTAGAAGTAATCCATCGTTCGGACTACAACTACTCGGAAGTGGCCGATGCCATTAAAGATACTATTACCGCCTTCTCGGCAAAGGGTGACACCGAAGTGAAGGCTATCCGTAAACGTGCTGCCCATGTGGCCGAACAAGCTTTGTGGAAGCACTTTATTAAGTATTATTACGAGGCCTACGACATCGCTCTGCGTAATGCTGCAAAGCGCATGTTGAATGGCAAATGAGAAAGTAGAAGATGTATTAATCAATAGTTATAACAATGAAGATTAAAGTTAGTAATGTAAACACTCCGAACTGGAGAGAAGTAAACGTAAAATCGCACGTTCCAGCCGAATTGGAGAAGTTGTCAGAAATGGCACGCAACATTTGGTGGTCATGGAACTACGAGGCTACACAATTGTTCCGCGACCTTGACCCTGCTCTTTGGAAAGAAGTAGGCCAAAACCCTGTTCTTTTGTTAGAGCGTATGAACTATGCTAAATTGGAAGCTCTTGCTGCTGACAAAGCTATTTTGAAGCGTGTAAATGAAGTATATGCTAAGTTCCGCGCTTACATGGATGTTGAGCCAAACAAGGAACGTCCTTCTGTAGCTTACTTCAGCATGGAGTATGGTTTGAATCATGTATTGAAAATATATTCAGGTGGTTTGGGCGTATTGGCCGGCGACTATTTGAAGGAAGCATCAGATAGCAACGTAGATATGTGTGCTGTTGGTTTCTTGTATCGCTATGGCTACTTCTCACAATCACTCTCTATGGATGGCCAACAAATTGCCAACTACGAAGCACAAAACTTCGGTCAGTTGCCTCTCGATCCGGTTATGGGCGAAGATGGTAAGCAAGTTATTGTTGATGTACCTTATTTGGATTACTACGTACATGCTTTGGTATGGCGTGTAAACGTTGGTCGTATCTCGCTCTACTTGCTCGATACAGACAACGAAATGAACAGCGAATTCGACCGCTCAATCACTCACACCCTCTATGGTGGCGATTGGGAAAACCGCTTGAAGCAAGAAATCCTTTTGGGTATCGGTGGTATGTTGATGTTGAAGAAGTTGGGCATCAAGAAGGAAGTTTACCACTGCAACGAAGGTCACGCTGCTTTGATTAACGTACAACGCATTTGCGACTATGTAGCCGAAGGTTTGACATACGAACAAGCTATCGAGTTGGTTCGTGCTTCTTCACTCTACACCGTACACACACCGGTTCCTGCAGGTCACGACTACTTCGACGAAGGTCTTTTCGGTAAGTACATGGGTGGTTATCCTCCACGCATGGGCATCACTTGGGACGATTTGATGGACCTCGGCCGCAACAATCCTGGTGATAAGGGCGAACGTTTCTGTATGTCAGTATTTGCTTGCAACACTTCACAAGAAGTAAACGGTGTAAGCTGGTTGCACGGAAAGGTATCACAAGAGATGTTCTCATCTATTTGGAAGGGCTACTTCCCAGAAGAAAACCACGTAGGTTACGTAACCAACGGTGTTCACTTCCCAACATGGAGCGCTACCGAATGGAAGCACCTCTACGCTAAGCATTTCGATGCAAGCTACTATAACGACCAATCTAACCAAAAGCTTTGGGAAGCAATCTATAATGTGCCCGATGAAGAAATCTGGAACACTCGTATGGCATTGAAGAACAAGTTGATTGACTATGTTCGCAAGCAATACCGCGAAACTTGGTTGAAGAACCAAGGCGACCCATCACGCATCGTAGCTTTGATGGATAAGATTAATCCTAATGCATTGTTGATTGGTTTTGGCCGTCGTTTTGCTACTTACAAGCGTGCACACTTGTTGTTCACAGACTTGGAACGTTTGGCTAAGATTGTAAACAACCCTGACTACCCAGTACAATTCCTCTTCACTGGTAAGGCTCACCCACACGATGGTGCAGGTCAAGGTTTGATTAAGCGTATCATCGAGATTTCTCGTCGTCCAGAATTCTTGGGTAAGATTATCTTCTTGGAAAACTACGATATGCAATTGGCACGTCGCTTGGTTTCTGGCGTAGATATCTGGTTGAACACTCCAACTCGTCCACTCGAAGCATCGGGTACATCGGGCGAAAAGGCATTGATGAACGGTGTTGTAAACTTCTCAGTTCTCGATGGTTGGTGGTTGGAAGGCTATCGCGAAGGTGCCGGTTGGGCATTGACCGAAAAGCGTACTTACCAAAACCAAGAACACCAAGACCAACTCGATGCTGCTACTATCTATAGCATCCTCGAAACAGAAATCTTGCCATTGTACTACGCTCGCAACAAGAAGGGCTACTCAGAAGGTTGGATTCGCACTATCAAGAACTCAATCGCTCAAATAGCTCCTCACTACACAATGAAGCGTCAACTCGACGACTACTTCGATAAGTTCTACAACAAGGAAGCTAAGCGCTTCAAGACTTTGGCTGCTGATAACTATGCTAAGGCTAAGGAAATTGCTGCATGGAAAGAAGAAGTAGCTGCTAAGTGGGACAGCATCAAGGTGGTATCGAGCGAAATAGATGCAGATGTTGCTAATGGAACCATGGAAAGTGGTAAGAAATATACCATTACTCACGTGGTAGATGAACAAGGTTTGGACGATGCTATCGGTATTGAACTTGTAACTATCAGCACCGACCAAAACGGTAAGCAACACATCTACTCGGTTAAGCCATTCGAAGTTGTGAAGAAAGAGGGCAACCTCTACACCTTCCAATGCAAGCACGAAATGGAAAATGCCGGTAGCTTCAAGGTATGCTATCGCATGTATCCTAAGCATAACGACCTTCCTCATCGAATGGACTTCTGCTACGTGCGTTGGTTTGTGTAATTTAGCTTACAACATTGACAAACACACATAAAGAACTGCTTTCGAGGAGGGTGCCAACACTTTTCTCGAGGCAGTTTTTTTCTTAATAAAACAGATTATATTCACCTTAATACAACTATCTATCATGAAGAAAGTATTCTTGTTATTGTTCGTTTTAGCGATAGTTAAGACAACATCATTTGCTCAGGAAGTAGATCCGGCATTGTTCCTTTTCGACGACTACACCGAAGGAACCGTATTGATGAAGAATGGTGCAAAAAGCAAGGGAAAGTTAAACTTCTACTTGCCCAAAGGCGAATTCTTTTACATTGACGACCAAGACGGAAACAAAATCAAGGCTTTGGCCAATACAGATGATGTTTACCTCATCGAGATAGGTACCCGTCGTTTCTTCCCATCCGAAGATGGTGGTTTGGAAATCCTTTCACCAGACCCTGCCTTTTATGTGCGTCATTGCATCACCTTCCAACAGAAAGAAAAAACAGTAGGCTTTGGCGGTTCATCTACTTTGGGCCAAGTAAAGACCTACTCATCAAATAGCGCAGGCGATGCCTTTACCTCAATTCCTATCGATATCAAGCCAGGCAATCGCTACAACATCTATTGGGTGGAAGTAAAGGGTAAGCAAAAGGAAGTGCGCAACATGAAGCAATTCATCAAGATTTACTCGAAGAACAAAGCCGAGTTGCAAGCGTATATCGATGCAAAAAATGTCGATTTCAATGATGCTACAGAAATGCTTGCTCTGTTCCGTTACGCATCGCAATTAGGAAAGTAAATCTATTCCTTATGCATTGCACCTCGCACCATAGCGACTGTATGCTGCGGGCATAGCGATGCTTTGCTGTGGGCTTGCAACTTGTTTGCTGCGTGGTTATTAGAATAGCAAAGGGGCTGACCATCGGTCAGCCCCTTTGTTGTATTTACTTGTATTTACTTGCACTTACGCAACACCATAGCAGTACGGGCGGGCAGGTAGAGTTTCAACCACTCTTTGCGGTACTTCTTGTGTACGGGGTCGAACATGGTGAAGTGCTTCACACTGTCATCGTTCAAACCATTACCACCAAACTCTTTGGCATCGGTGTTTAGCACCACTTCGTAGCTTCCGGCAGGAACAAGGAGTCCGTAGTCGGTAAACGACTTGCAGGGGTTAAAGTTGAAGACAAACAAGAGGTCCTTGCGTGTGTAGGCCAATATTTGGTCGTAATCGCTATGCCAAATCTCTTGCACAGGTGTCTTTTGTATGTTCTTTTGGCTCTTGATAACCTCGAGCATCGCAGCATCGAAATCGCCCAAGTTGTGGAAGTTGAGGTTCTTGTTGTCCACCAAATCCCATTGGCGACGAGCATACTTATGGCTCCATCCATTGCCCTCGCGTGGGAAGTCAATCCATTCGGGATGACCAAACTCATTACCCATGAAGTTGAGGTAACCACCATTGATGGTAGAGGCTGTGAGCAAGCGAATCATCTTGTGCAAGGCTATGCCGCGATGCACGTTGTAGTTTTCGTCGCCCTTTTGGAAGTGCCAATACATGTCGGCATCGATAAGGCGGAAGATGATGGTTTTATCGCCCACCAGTGCTTGGTCGTGACTTTCGGCATAAGAGATGGTCTTCTCATCGGCGCGACGATTAGTCACTTCCCAGAAGAGGCTGGATGGTTTCCAATCTTCGTCTATCTTTTCTTTGATGGTTTTAATCCAATAGTCGGGGATGTTCATGGCCATGCGGTAGTCGAATCCGTAACCGCCATCTTCGAACTTAGCGGCAAGGCCTGGCATGCCCGATACCTCTTCGGCAATGGTGATGGCTTTGGGGTTGATTTGATGAATCAAGCGGTTGGCCAAGGTGAGGTAGCAGATGGCATTATCGTCTTGATGACCGTTAAAGTAGTCGGCATAGTTGCAGAAGGCTTCGCCCAAGCCGTGGCTATAGTATAGCATAGAGGTTACACCATCGAAGCGGAAACCATCGAAGTGGAACTCTTCCATCCAATATTTGCAATTGGATAGCAAGAAATGGAGTACTTCGTTCTTGCCATAGTCGAAGCAGAGCGAATCCCAAGCCGGGTGTTCGCGACGTTCGCCACTATAGAAGTATTGGCATGGGTCGCCAGCAAGGTTGCCCAAACCTTCCATTTCGTTTTTCACGGCATGTGAGTGAACAATGTCCATAATAACAGCAATACCCATTTGGTGGGCAGTATCGATAAGTTCTTTCAACTCTTCGGGAGTGCCGAAGCGCGACGAGGCAGCAAAGAAGTTGGATACGTGATAGCCGAAGCTGCCGTAGTAGGGGTGCTCTTGGATAGCCATGATTTGGATGCAGTTGTATCCGGCTTTGGCTACACGTGGAAGTACCTTTTCGCGAAACTCAACGTAGCTACCCACCTTCTCTTCTTGTTGCGCCATACCGATGTGGCATTCATAGATGAGTAGGGGAGCAGTGTCGGGTTTGAAGGTTTTCTTCTTCCATTTGTACTCGGCCTCGGGAGCCCATACTTGCGCACTGAATATCTTGGTTGCTTCGTCTTGCACTACACGGTTGGCATAGGCGGGTATGCGTTCGCCTTGTCCGCCTTCCCACTTTACAAGCAGTTTGTATAAGTCGCCATGTTTCATGGCTTTAGCAGGTAGTTTTACCTCCCACACACCGCCTGCTTTGCGTTTGAAAGCATATTTAGGTTGTTCTGTCCAATCATTAAAGTCGCCGACGAGGTAAATCTCGCTCGCATTTGGTGCCCATTCGCGTAGCACCCATCCCTCTTTCGTTTGGTGTAAACCGAAGTATAGATGTCCGGATGCGAACTCGCTAAGGGTGGTTTTTCCTTTCTTAGTCAGTTCGGCTTCTTTCTTAATGGCAAACTGATGACGGCCGTTTATAGCATCGGCAAAGGGTTCCAACCATGGGTCGTTTTTGATTAGATTCAATGTTTCCATATTTTAATTATTTAGGTGTTACCAAGTTATTTTCAGTATCTTACCGCTATAGCCTTCCAAAACGGTTTCGGTTGCTTTGTAGGGCAACAGGCTGATGGTCTCTTGCTTGCCTGTCAGCAAGTCGGTAGCGGTGTAGCTATCCATTTGCGGCAGTTGCATGTACTCGAAAGCATGTGGCGGTATGTTGATGGCTAGATCGACAGACATGTGGTCGAAGTTTACGATGATGAACAGCAACTCGCGTTCGTAACGACGCATAAAGGTGTATTGCTTGTGTTCGTTGAATCGCCATCCGTCAATGTTGGCATACATCAAGTCGAAGAACGAACCTTGTGTGATGGCTTTTTCTTCATTGCACAAAGTCAGTACACGTTTGTATAGCGCTTGTAGGCGTTTTTGGTCGTCGGTCAGCAACTGACCGTCGAACTTACCACCATTGCGCCAACAACGAATAGTGTTCACGCTCCAATAGTCAAATATAGTAGTGCGTCCGTCACGTCCGCTAAAGCCTTCGCTATCCATGCCACGTTCGCCAAACTCTTGTCCGAAGTAAATCATCATGGGGTTGGTGTTCATGCATGCCGATGTGATGAGGGCAGGGATGGCTTTGCGTGGATTGCCGGCAAAGAACTCCGAAGCAATGCGTTGCTCGTCGTGGTTTTCCAAGAAGTTAAGCATCTGCTTCTCTATACCACCCAGGCTTTGCCATGCATGGCTGATGCTGGTGGCCGATGCTTGTCCGCACACAATGGCGCGAAGCGTGTCGTACAATCCCACCTTATCATATAGATAGTCGAAATGTCCGCGGAAAAGGTAATTGCGGTATTCGTTGGGGTTGTACACTTCGGCAATGAATAGTATCTTTGGATATCTCTTTTTTACTTGTGGAATGGCCCATTCCCAAAATTCAACGGGCACCATCTCGGCCATGTCGCAACGGAAACCATCAATTTTCTTGCTTGCCCAGAAAAGGAGGATGTCTAACATCTTGCACCATGTATCAGGAACGGGGTCGAAGTGACAGATTCCGCCATTCATGTAGTCGATACCATAGTTTAACTTCACAGTTTCGTACCAATCGTTCTTCGAAGGATAGGCATCGAAACGGTTGTTACCAGTAGCCTTTGCGGGGAATTCTACATATATATCTTCCGCACCGGCTTTCATGTCGAATTGTCCTTGGAAGGGTGTTTGCGGTATGTAGTAGAAGTTGTTGTAGGGACTAAACGGATAGCGTGTATCGTCGTTGGCTCCCAATCCTACGGTGCCATCGGGTTGCACATCCGATTGATATTGACGAGCAACGTGGTTGGGCACAAAGTCGATGATTACTTTCAGTCCAGCTTTGTGTGTGCGTTGCACCAAGTTTTCGAACTCCTTCATGCGTTCGGGTACATCCTTTGCCAAGTCGGGGTCGATGTCGTAGTAGTCCTTAATAGCATAGGGTGAACCTGCTTTACCCTTCACTACAGCTGGGTGGTCGGGCGTGATGCCGTGACGGCGGTAGTCGGTTTGTGTGGCATGTTCAATCACACCGGTGTACCAAATGTGTGTGGCACCTAAATCTTTGATTTCGCCCAATGCTTTGGCGGTGAAGTCGGCCATCTTTCCGCATCCGTTTTCTTGTATTGTTCCGTTAGCGATGCAGTGGCTATTATTGTTGCCAAATAGGCGTGTGAATACTTGGTATATGATAATCTTGTCTTTATTTTCCATATTGTTTTTTATACATTATATATTTATGGCACGAAAATAAACAATTTCTGCATTACATAAAAATATTTGGCGCAAATAACGTAAAAACTATCTTTTATCGTGTGCAAATATGGATGATTTGCACTACCTTTGCACCCGAAATCAATGAACAACGATATAATTTAAAACTATTCTCTAAACATGTTTAAAAGTTTCTCAGGTTTCCACTTCGTGGAATCCATTTACCATTTGGGTCAGAAGCGACGTAACTCGGGCGCAATGCTTACTCAACGCATGATTAAGCTTATTTTTGCTATCGTTACATCGCTTGTTTTGTGGTTATTGCCTGCCGATTCTTTTGGAATTGACGGACTGACAGTTATCGAACAACGTACCATTGCCATCTTTGCCTTTGCTACACTGATGTGGGTGCTGGAGGCTATTCCTGCATGGTGTACTTCGGTTGTTGTAGTGGTATTGTTGATGTTCACTACATCGGACAGTAGTTTGTGGTTCTTCCGCGAAGGTATCCCTGCCGAAGAGTTGGGTCAGTTGACTAGCTACAAATCTATTATGCACTGCTTTGCCGACCCTATCATTATGCTCTTCATTGGTGGTTTTATCTTGGCTATTGCTGCCACTAAAACAGGATTGGATAGCATGTTGGCGCGTGTAATGTTGAAACCCTTCGGTACACAATCGCGTTTTGTGTTGTTGGGCTTCTTGGTAGTAACAGGCGTATTCTCAATGTTTTTGAGTAATACAGCTACTGCTGCTATGATGTTGACATTCTTAACCCCCGTATTGAAAGCGTTGCCAGCCGATGGTAAAGGACGTATTGCTTTGGCATTGGCTATCCCTGTAGCAGCTAACGTGGGTGGTATGGGTACACCTATTGGTACTCCTCCAAATGCCATCGCATTGAAATATTTGAACGACCCCGAAGGCATGAACCTTAACATCGGTTTCGGTGAATGGATGGCATTCATGATTCCTTTCACTATCATCGTATTGGTTATTGCTTGGTTCTTGCTGCTCAAGTTGTTCCCATTCAAACAAAAGACTATTGTGCTCGATATCAAGGGTGAAGCTAAGAAAGACTGGCGTTCAATCGTAGTATATATCACATTTGCTATCACCGTATTGTTGTGGGTAACCGATAAGGTGACCGGTGTAAACTCTAACGTAGTGGCCATGTTGCCAGTAGCTGTGTTCTGTGCTATCGGTGTGATAGACCGTCGCGACTTGGAAGAAATCAGCTGGTCAGTGCTTTGGATGGTTGCCGGTGGTTTCGCTTTGGGTGTTGCTTTGAACGAAACCGGTTTGGCTACACACATGATTCAAGCTATCCCATTCGATACATGGTCGCCAATTGTGGTTATCGTAGGTTCAGGTTTGATTTGCTACGCTATGGCAAACTTTATCTCGCACACAGCAACAGCAGCTTTGCTTGTTCCTATCTTGGCTGTAGCAGGTATGAGTATGCAAGAAAACTTGGCTTCGTTGGGTGGTGTAAGCACTTTGTTGATTGGTGTGGCTATTGGTTCTTCACTCGGTATGGTGTTGCCAATCTCTACTCCTCCAAATGCGTTGGCCCATGCAACAGGCATGATCAAGCAAAACGATATGGCCAAAGTTGGTCTTATCATGGGTATCGTAGGTCTGGTATTGGGTTACACCATGTTGATTGTATTAGGTTCAAATGGCTTGCTCTAATCGAGTAACCAAATAGATACAAAAAAGGCTTCCCTCGGGAAGCCTTTTTTTATTTGCTATATAGATAGCTTTAATTTTTAACTTTTAATTTTTAATTCTAAAGAATGCCGTGTGCAGAAGCCTCTTTGTCAATCTTCTTAATAAGACCTTGAAG
>JAGBWA010000018.1 GCA_017630035.1 Bacteroides sp. | reverse complement strand
ATTTCCGTATAAAGAAAGAGGCTCGTAGTCGCAAAGGTAACAGAAAAGGAACGTTGGGGAACTGGTGTTAGTCGTATGGTTGAAGCATGCAAAGCTGTAGGGCTTCCAGAACCAGAATACGGAGCAGACGGTTTATTTGTTTGGATTACATTCAAACGTCCTAATTCTATAGACAACTTGGACACTAATTTAGGCTCGAAAACTACCCAGAAAACTACCCAAAAACTATCCAAAATGCAAGAAAACATTTTGGCTTACATAGCAATTAATCCTACTGCGTCTCGTAAAGAATTAGCCTTGCATATAGACAATTCAACAGAGGATGGCATCAAGTATAATCTTAATCGATTAAAGGAATTAGGACTTATACGGCGTGAGTGGGTAGCCAAGGGTGGATATTGGAGGGTTGTAAATGGTGAGTTAACAATTTAGTTATCGATGAAAAAATGGTGGTTCAAATTGGTGGTTTGAATTTGTTCTTTGTGCATAAGAACTAAGTACTAAATTTGCCATAATCGCTAAAGTTATGGTTTATAAGCACAAAAAAAGGGAGATAGAATAACTATCTCCCGATTCTTCGTGATCCGCTTGGGGCTCGAACCCAAGACCCCAACATTAAAAGTGTTGTGCTCTACCTGCTGAGCTAGCGAATCAATCCTTTATTGCCGTTAAGCGGGTGCAAAGATATGTACTTTTTTTTAATGCGCAATGCTTTTTCGGGAAAAAGTTGCTTATTCATCGCTTTTTTCCTCAGTTTCCTTCGCTATTGGTTGCGTTTTTGGGTTGTAAATATCTTCTCGATTGATGATGAAGCGTTGATAGTAAGAGAGCATCAGTGTGGTTAGCGGTAGGGCTATAATCATGCCGAGCATACCTAAAAGCGACCCCCAAATGGAGAGCGAAAGAAGGATGATGGCGGGGTTGAGTCCTGTAATCTTACCCATCACGCGCGGTACTATAAGACCGTCTTGGATGGTTTGTACTACAGCAAATACGGCCATAGCGGCTAAAAGAATCAGCCAGAAATTGCCACCAGTATCGGCTGCTTTCAACATAGCCAACAAGATAGTGGGCAATAGACCGATGACTTGTAAATAGGGCACTAAGTTCAATGCTCCTATAAATAGACCTAAACCGATGGCCATGGGGAAATCGATAATCAAGAAGCCAATGCTGAACAGAATGCCGACACATAGTGCGACAAATGCTTGACCGCGAAAATAACGATTCATACTATCTACCACGTCGTTGCGAAGGCCCACTACAAACTTGCGGTATTTCTCCGGAACCAACGGAATCCATCCTTGCGCAATGCTTTCGTAATCGTAGAGAATGAAGACTACATAGAGCAGAATAATGAAGAAGGTAAAGATACTCATCAGTAGGCTCAACGATTCGGAAATCAATCCCCATAGTGGCGTGAATGTCTGCTTGATGGTATCGGCCAAGCGTTCGCTATTCAGTAGGTTGTTCACAAACTCGCGATCCAGATGCTCGTGTATAAACTCGGAAAGCGAGGTAGGGATATTCCCTTCGCTACTCTTTTGCGAGAAGTAGTGCGAAAAGAGGTCTTTCAGTCTGCTGAACTCATCGATAATGGGCGGTACAAGTAGGTAGAAGATAGCTACACCTATTAAAGTAATGATGAGCAATGCGCAAAAGATGGATAGAATACGGCTTTTGAACTTTAGTCGATATTGAAAACAGGTGACTAACGGGTAGATGAGGTAGGCAAGGAGCCATGCCACAAAGAAAGGCAGTAACACGTTGCTCAGTCTGTTGAGTAACATCACAACACCCACTACTAAGGCGCATAGCAATGTGCCGCGGATGAAACGGTCGAAGGTTATTTTCTTTTCTTTCATGCGTTATCCTCTTTTATGGCCTGTTGGTAGCACGAGCGGCATAGCGGTTCGTATTCTGTCATTTCACCCAACATTACCTGTTTATCGTTCTTTACCATGCGGTGTGAGTAGCTGGCCAATTGTCCGCACTTCACGCAGATGGCATGCACCTTGGAAACCTCGTCGGCTATGGCGCACAAAGCAGGCATGGGGCCGAATGGCACACCACGGAAGTCCATGTCCAACCCTGCAACAATTACTCGCACGCCATTGTTGGCCAATTCGTTGCATACATCCACCAAACCGGCATCGAAGAATTGCGCTTCGTCAATACCCACTACATCAATCTCCGAAGAAAATAGTAGGATGCTGGCCGAACTATCGATGGGAGTGGATGCAATGGAGTGTCCTTCGTGCGACACAACATCTACGTCGGAATAGCGGGTGTCGATAGCCGGTTTGAATATCTCTACACGTTGTTTGGCAAATTTAGCGCGTTTTAAACGGCGAATCAACTCTTCGGTTTTTCCCGAGAACATAGAGCCGCAAATCACTTCAATACGGCCGCGACGATTAGTCTCTTGTATCTTATCTTCTGAAAAAAGCATGGTGGTTTAGTTTATATTTTTAGGCAAAAATAATCATTTTGTTGACGATTTAGTTGTATTTCATTATTTATTTCTACTTTTGTCGCATAAAACACTATTACCGACTACAATGGGAATGCTTTACGTAGTGCCTACGCCCGTAGGAAATCTTGAAGATATGACTTTCAGAGCCATCCGCATACTGAAAGAGGCCGATTTGATTTTAGCAGAAGATACACGTACATCGGGTATCTTGCTGAAGCATTTTGAGATTAAGAATGCCATGCAGTCGCACCATAAGTTCAACGAACATAAGACCGTTGAGAATGTGGTGAATAGAATAAAGGCAGGGGCTACGGTGGCGTTAATCTCAGATGCAGGTACACCGGGAATCTCCGACCCTGGTTTCTTAGTGGTGCGCGAATGTGTGCGTAATGGCATCGAGGTTCAATGCCTCCCCGGTGCAACAGCTTTCGTGCCTGCACTTGTTTCCTCTGGATTGCCCAACGAAAAATTCTGTTTCGAGGGTTTCTTGCCGCAGAAGAAAGGCAGACAAACCCGCTTGAAAGCCATTGCCGAGGAGACTCGTACCACGATAATTTATGAATCGCCCTACCGCTTGGTGAAGACATTGACGCAACTTGCCGAGTTCTTGGGCGAGGAACGACAAGTGGCTGTGGCGCGTGAGATTTCCAAAGTACACGAACAAACCGTTCGCGGAACATTGGCCGAAGTGATTGCTCACTTCACAGCTAATGAACCTCGTGGCGAAATTGTTGTTGTAATATCTGGCAAAGACAACTAAATTATATTTAAAAAACATCAAAAACAAAACGTATGAAAAAGATTTTATTTGCAATTGCATTGACAAGCGTACTTGCTTCATGTGGCGCATTCAGTGGTGGCGATAGCGAACAACTGAAGGCTGAAAACGAAAGTTTGAAGATTGAATTGACCGACCGCAATGCCGAGTTGGAAGAGATGATGGCAACCTTTAACGAAATATCGGAAGGTTTCCGCCAAATCAGTGAGGCTGAAAACAGAGTAGATTTGCAACGTGGTGCAGTAGGCGAGGGCTCGCTCTCTGCTCGCGAACAGATTACTGCCGATATCGAATTCATTCGCAAGCAGATGGAAACCAATCGTGAGCAAATCGCTAAATTGCAAAGCCAATTGAAGAATAGCAAGAATCAATCGGCTCAATTGAAGAAAGCAATCGAAAATCTGACAGCCGAATTGAATCAAAAGACTCAACGCATTGAAGAACTTCAAACAGAATTGGCGTCGAAGAACATCCGTATTCAAGAATTAGATGCTGCTGTTACCGAACTGACCGGTCAAAACAATGCACTTGTAGCTGATAATCAGGCTAAGCAACAAACAATGGCGCAACAAGACAAGGCTTTGAATGCTGCATGGTTTGTGTTTGGCACAAAGAAGGAACTGAAAGAACAGAATATCCTGACAGATACCGGCTTGTTCAAGAAGGGTAAGGTGATGGAAGATGCTGATGTCAACTTGAACTACTTTACGAAGATTGATATTCGCACTACTACCGAAATTCCTCTCTATTCTAAGAGTGTAGAGATTCTTACTACTCATCCCGAAGGCTCTTACTTCTTCGAAGAAGATGCTAAGGAACAAAAGGTGTTGAAAATCACAAATCCTACCGAATTCTGGAGCATCTCTAAATACTTGGTTATTCAAGTGAAATAATGGTCTATAAGAATCTATTCTTCGACCTTGATGATACACTCTGGGCATTCTCCGTGAATGCTCAGAGTACTTTTTTTGAAATGTACCAAAAGCATCGTTATGGTCGATTCTTCCCCTCTTTCGAACATTTCTATCAACTCTATCAGCAGCGCAATCACCAACTCTGGATTGATTATGCAGCTGGAAAAGTAACTAAAGATGAATTAAACCGCCAGCGGTTTGTCTATCCGCTACAGGTTGTTGGTGTGCCGCAAGCTGAGGCAATTGCCAAAGATTTTGCTACCGATTTCTTTCAAGTAATTCCCACAAAGAGCGAAGTCATTCCCCATGCACATGAGGTGCTTGCTGAACTTGCTAATCGCTACAACCTTTATATCCTTTCCAACGGTTTCCACGAATTGCAACGCCATAAGATGCGTTCGGCCGGCTTGGATATCTATTTTAAAGATGTTATCCTTTCGGATGATATTGGCATCTTGAAACCCGATGCACGTTTGTTCCACCACGCTTTGAAAGTAGCGAAAGCTACTGTTGGCGATTCGCTGATGATTGGTGATAGTTGGGAGAGCGATGTTGTTGGAGCTTCTTCTGTGGGTATGCATCAAGTCTATTTCTCACCAAATGCAGATGCTTCTTCCCTTCCTTTTACGCCCACCTATTTCATTACAGATTTGCGTCAGTTGTTGGAGGTTTTGTAATTCCATTGATAAAGTGAATGTATTCAGAGACGCGCCAATGCGACGTCTCTACAGAAATTTGGTAGAGACGTCATATTATGGCGTCTTCAATAAGTAATTCCTTATAAAGAATTAAATTAATACTTCAGGTGTAAGTGTCGATCTAATAATAAAAAAGGCCCGCGGTTTTCCGCGAGCCTTTTTTATAGGTTTATCAATGTGTACGTTGATTAGCGAGTTAGATTGCTTTGAGTACCATTGAATTGCTTGTTTACTTTTTGCTTACCAGGAGCAGCTGCCTTTTCCCATTGATCTGTGATAGAAGGTTCAGCAACCCATTCTTGGATTTGCTCGCGAGTAGCATAAGGAGCATTAATTTTGCTCATCTTTTGTGATGGTTGATATGGAGTCCATACCAAACCAGAATAGCAATCATTCATCATGTAGTATCCACCATTCTTTATATAAAGATAAATGATAGAATCCCATGCACCGGCATTTCCTGGAGTGTTGATAAACTGGAATGTTCCATCAGGCATGAATCCACCTGTCAATGTTTCTGCTGTTGTTAATCTACCTTCTGTTGAGCTAAATGGAACAGCTACAGCGGGATATGTACCGGTAGCGTCGGTATATGGATTAGCATTTTGAGGTGGGAATACTAATAATCCTGTTTCGTCATCATATAATAATGTAATAGAGTCATCATAATCACCACCTAATGCCGGTTCTACAGATAATCCATAAGCGAGAAGACTGCTTTCGCTATCTTTTATTAATGTAACGAGCATATTTCCTAACTCCTCACCGCTATAGTATGCTGTTACAACATAATTACCTTGGTAATCATCAATAGTCATACCCTTAACGAAGAGGTCAAGTGGTCCTCTACCCCAAAGGAATGATTCTTCGTATGTAACTAAGTCATAACGATTTTCTGTCTTAACATTGTAGTGGTAGAAGTTCAATGTAAAGATGAATTCTTTATCTTCAGAAACTTCAGCTTTACCATCCATGTAAATCATGTTGTTTTCTCCATCCATGCATAAGTATCCACTCTTTTGTAATTCAGGAATCTTCACCTTACCTGTTTCTTCGTCATAGAAGAAGTAGAGATGGTAACCATCTACATAAGGGCTAACCAATTTGAAGAATGTAGGATCTTCAACAGCTTGCATAACCTCGTTCATCCAGCTTTCGCCTTCCAATTCAGAAGTGAAATAACCTGTTGCATCTTCAACTGGTTCCCAAGTATAGTCACGTTCGTAGTTTGTTTCAAGCAATGCAGGGTCAAGACTCAAAGTGAAAGAACCTGCACCAATAATTTGGAAACTATAATCAGACAACCAGTGGTATGTAGCACCAAAGTCGAAAGTCTTAGTCTTCTTGTCGTACTTACCAGCAGGATAACTTGCGTTGTCTGGACCTACAGGTACACCACCTACGCTCAAGTTACCTGCGATGGTACCGAAGTTAGTTTCTTCTGCATCAATATAGAATGAGCCATCCGATGCTACGATAAGACCAAGTGCAACTGATGGAATCATATAAGCACCTTTTGAAGCTGGATTCTCTGGATATCTTTCTTGGAAATATTCACCGTCTATTACAATGTATGGAAGTTCAAAATCTGCAGGAAGAGTTGGTCCACCAAACAGCCATGTCCAATATTCATTGTTATATGGACTCTTGAAACGATACTTTTCTGAGTTCTTTTCCTTTTCTACAACGATATTTTTAAGAGAAGAGATAACTTCGCCTGTTAAATTTTTTAAACCGAACATAGAATAAAGGTTATCAGTTAAGATTGCCTTGTCTGAGATTACTTCCCATTCTTCGATTACTTCTGCAGGGTAGAGAAGTGTGAAGTTCAATTCAGAGTTACCGTAATCTGTACCTTCTTCGAAACCTACGTTAAAGTCGTACTTCAAACCACGAACAATGTTAGCATAGCTTACAGTAAGAGTAGTTTCAGCAGCACCTGATTCGAACGAGATAGTTTCAGGAATTGTGAACAGCGTAGTTTCTGTAGTACTGTAAACGTTTACAGTAGCAGGACCAGAAGTTTCTGTACGGTAAACTTTGAAGTCGATAGAACCTTCAGTTCCTTCAACTTCGTAGTTCAACTTGGTAGCCTTGGCAAAGTAAACGCCTTGACCTTCCAACTCAACCGGCACAAACACTTCTTCAGGACTGTTGTCTGCACAAGCGGCCATTGCCATAGCAAGTACAGCTACAAACAAGTATTGAATTTGTTTTAATGTCTTCATTATGTTGTTTTTTACTTAGGGTTAAACATTACTTTTATTCCTCTGTTTCATCAGGAATTGGTTGAGGAACAGAAACGGCAGGATTGCCTTCCATAAGTTTGTTGTATTGAGTTTCTGCGTGAGGAATAGGCAAAATCAATGCATCAGCGTTAGGCTCGAAGTTGAATACTGCAGTTTCAGGGAAACCACCACCCAAACGATTTACGCCCTTGTTCAAACGCTTGATGTCGAACCATGACAAACCTTCGCCCCAGAACTCGATACGACGTTGGTTCCAGATTGCTTCTTGTGCTTCTTCCTTAGTAGTAGCTTCGCACAAGTAGTCGGTATCACGATAAGTATTTACGAACTTGTTCAATGCAGCAACAGCACCAGGAACATCGCCATTCATGGCTTGTGCTTCGTAAGCGATGTAGTACATTTCTTCGATACGCATCAAAGGAACGTCGCAAGAGTTGTTGTCTGTACCCATTTCGTCGCCCATAGCAGCATACTTCACTTGAGTGTAAGCAGGACACTTAGCTGAGTTTTTAACATAGTCCAATTGAGCCTTAGTCAATGTAGCTGAGTTGCATTCTGCATCGAGGAACCAATTACGACGAACGTCTGTTTCAGGAATAGCAGCGAACAACTTCTTGTTGATCAAACGCCATGCACCTACTGAAGCATAACCGTAGTTGAATGAACCCATGTGTGAAGGGAAGTTACAGATACCTGTAGTAGCTACACGGTCTTTGTCTGTAATCAATACACCCCACATCCAAGACTTTTCGTTGATGTCGATGAAAGCAGGCTTACCAGCTTCGTTGATGCTCATAACCTTAGAGTCGCTTGCGTTGATAGCAGCTACTGCATCGTTGTAAGCAGCTTGCCAATTGTTCATAACCAAGTTGATACGAGCACGGATACCGTATGCTACATCCAAACTTACGTAACGCTTGTCGGCACGTTCAACGTCTGTAGCTTCGAGCAATTCGATAGCCTTGTTGATGTCGTTGAGGATGAATGTATAAGTATCTTCTACTGTAGCACGAGCAACACCGCTTGTAGCAACTTCAGCAGCATTCTTTTCAGTAATCAATGGAATACCCAATGCGCTTTCGTGACCTACGTAAGTGTGTTGGTAAACTTGTACCAAGTTGAAGTAGTCGAATGCACGGATAGCCAAAGCTTGAGCCAAATAGAATTGAGTAGTTGGGTCTTCTGTTTCAGGATCCAATACACCCAAAATGGCATTAGCAGTGAAGATTTGGTTGAACAATGTGTACCAAATAATAGCAGTACCTACACCATTGTTTTGAACGTCGCTATAAATCAATGGATAGCTGAACCAGTTGTAACCAGTATCGAAGCTTACCAAGTCGGTACCACGGTGGTCGAGCAACATCATGATGGCAGGGTAACCGAAGTCGTTGTGTTGGTCTTCGCCACCTACTGCACCATATACAGTGAAGTTAGAGCAGATAGCCGTTACACCAGCCTCGATACGAGTAGGGTCGGCTTCCAGTACTTCTTCTTTCTGATCCGCAGTGATGGTCTTGCCCAGCGGTTCAGTATCCAAGTCGGCACAACCTACGAGCGTAAGTGCAGACAAGGCGAAAAGTGCTATTTTATTTAATTTTTTCATATTGTTTTTTCTTTTATATCGATTGAACATAGATTTAGAATGTCAACTTCACACCACCAGAGATGGTACGCAATGCAGAGTAAGTAGATGATGTAGCTGAAGTGTAGCTCATGCGTGGGTCGAAACCTTGACGAGCTGAGAAGAGAGCTACGTTGTCGGCAGCACCATAGAGACGCAAGCTTTCTACGCCCAATGCTTTTGTCCAACGCTTAGGCAATGTATAACCCAAAGTGATGTTGTTGATTGAGAAGTAGTCTGAACTTGTGATGAAGCGTGTTGATGTAGCGTTAGTGTATGAATCGATAGCATCCAAACGAGGAATGTTTGTATTCTTGTTTTCAGGCGACCAAGCATTCAAGATATCCTTGTGCCAGTTTTGACCGGCATCGCTTGAAGCACCACCGTGCATCAATGAAGAATAACCGCTATCGTACATCTTACCGCCAAATTGGTAAGCGCATTGTACTGAGAAGTCAAATCCGTAGAATTCTACTGTAGTACCGATACCACCATATACGTCGGCCATGATGTCGCCAGTACCCTTACGATTAGTGTTGTAAGCCTTAGACCAGTCGTCAGTTTTGAATTCTTCGTCACCTTCCTTAGCCCAGTATTGAGCCAAACCAGTTTCAGGGTCAACGCCAGCATATTCTACCATATAGAATTGGTAGATAGATTCGCCTTCGCGATATACTTGGCTACCGCTAATCATTTCGCCCTTGAGGTCAGGGTGCAATTCAACGATTTCGTTCTTCAAGAAAGTTGCGTTAGCGTTGATTGTCCACTTCACGTCGTTAGTTTCAACTGGAGTGTAGTTCAATTCAATTTCCCAACCAGAGTTACGCATAGAACCAATGTTCATTGGGAATTCAGTGTAACCATTAGATGGAGCCATTGGCTTGTAGTAGAGCATGTCTGAAGTTTGACGGCTGAAGTATTCTACAGTACCACCAAGTTTGCCTTGGAACAATGAGAAGTCAACACCAGCGTTGAATGCCTTTGAAGTTTCCCAAGTGATGTCCTTGTTACCTTTGTAAACCAATGTACCATCGGCAAATACGCCTTCAGCACCAGTTACTTGGTATTGGTCAACGTATGCGTAGTTGTTACCGATACCATCGTTACCTTGTTCACCGTAAGAAGCCTTTACCTTCAACATGTTCACCCATTCTGCATCGCTCATGAAACCTTCCTTAGCGATGTCCCATGCAGCACTGAATGAGAAGAAATCACCCCAACGATTGTCTGGGTGGAAACGTGAAGAAGCATCACGACGATAAGAAGCACTTACGTAGTACTTAGTATCGAAGTCGTAGCTTACGCGTGAAAGGAGACCGATACGAGCGATTTCAGCGAACGAACCAGAACCGTTGATCTTGTCGATAACGTTACTTACAGTCCAGTTCTTGTCGCTATACATATTATAACCGTTAGCCCATACGTTTTCAGAATTGTATTCCATGCTTTCGTAACCTACCAAAGCATCGATGTTGTGCTTACCAAATTCCTTCTTGTAGTTCAACAAGTATTGTTGTTCCAATACGTAAGAGCGAGTAACGTCTTGAGTTACAGAACCACCATAGTTAGCGCTTTGACCATAGTACTTGTTACCAACATCGTGGTAGCGAGTATTGTCGATGTGCAAACCAAGCGTAGCCTTGAATGTAAGACCATCGAAGATGTCAACGTTAGCAAACCACTTAGCATCGAGGATGTCCATCAAATATTCTGTAGTGTTGTAAGCCAAGTCACTAGCAGGGTTAGAGATAGACATGAAGTTACGAGTGTTGTTTGTGCTATAACCATCACCATAGTCGTAAACAGGACGACCAGTGTTGGCATCGCGCATGATGCTACCTGTTGCGTCGCGTACAAACATAGGATAGATAGGAGCAATCATGTTTGCGATGTAGAACGCATTCATAGATGAGCTTGAGTTTGTTTGCTCACCTGGGTAGCGGCTTGTAGAGTTAGTATAGCCTACGTTAGAACCAATCTTCAACCATTCTTTCAATTGATAGTCAACGTTCAAACGAGTAGAGATACGGTCGAAACCAGAGTTAGCGATAACACCGTTATCTGTCAAATAACCAGCAGAGATGTAGTAGTTCATCTTTTCTGTACCACCACGAGCGCTGATGTTATATTCTTGACGCATTTCGTTAGAGAACGAGTTGTCAGCCCAGTTATCTGGAGTGTAGTAGAAGTCACCATCGTTGTAACCCAAAGTAGCGTTAGGGTTCAAACGACCGTTACGACCAACGAGGTATTGGTCTGTAGGAACAGTATAGATTTGGTAACCCAAAGAAGAAACGAGCTTAGAGTTTGCAGTTTGGTGAGCGTTTTCTGCAGTGTAGCCAGAGTTGTAGTAATAGCCATTATATAAAGCGGTGTAAAGGTTTTCCATGTAAGTGTCTGGACGTTCCAATACATCGTAGTTCTTAATCATTCGGCTATTCACACCCCAACGAGCTTCGGCAGTAATAGTAGCTTCGCCAGTCTTACCTTTCTTAGTAGTTACCAAGATAACACCATTAGCACCACGAGCACCATACAAAGCAGCTGCAGCAGCGTCTTTCAATACGGTCATAGACTCGATGTCTTGTGTATTGATAGAAGAGATATCACCTTCGAAAGGCATACCATCAACTACATACAACGGAGTGTTGCTTGCGTACATAGAACCGATACCGCGGATGCGTACAGTTGCAGAAGTACCTGGTTGACCGTTTGAGCTAGTTGTTTGTACACCTGATACGGTACCAGACAACGCGTTAGTCAAGTTTGATACTTGGCGCTTTTCCAATTCTTCGCCCTTTACAACTGATGCAGAACCTGTAAATGCAGACTTCTTAGCAGTGCCATAAGCTACTACCATTACTTCGTCAAGCATTTCGCTATCTGACTTCATGTAAACCTTGATGTTTTCCTTGATGGCAACTTCTACTGTTTGCATACCAATGTATGAAATAACAATAGTCTTTGCCGAACTCGGCACATTAGTTAATTTAAAATCGCCATCGATACCGGTAATAGTACCCAATTGAGTGTCCTTTACCAAAACCGATGCTCCGATTACTGGTTGCCCGTCTTCTTCAGAAATTACAACACCTGTAACGGTCTGAGTTTGGGCAGTTGCTAAGCCTATCCCAACAAAAAGACAGGCCAATAACAGCATGATTTTTCTTTTCATAAATTCTCTCTTAAAGTTAAACTTTACGTTAATTGTTTCAATACTCTAATGAAATGCAAAAGTACTAATATTTCTAAAAATGACAATAGCAATGGCAAAAAAATCTTTCAAATATATCAAAATGTCAACGCATTTAACTAAATAAACGTGTTTTGTATAGCGTAAATGACGTTTTGATTTCCTATTATTAGTAAATTAGTCTCGTTGAATGAAGGTTTTAACACTTATAGCAGCGGTTTTTTAATCACAGAAAGACGAAAATGCACTATAACAAGCACTTGTGTCGTGCATATATATTCATTATTTATTCTTTTTAACATTCGTCTTTCTTCGCAATAACCTCTTGCTATGTTGCGAAAATGTGATAGATTTATGCCTATTTCTTATTGTATTTATGGTGCTTTTCTGAAGCTAGTAGGTGTTGGCTTGAATAGTATGTTTTTTGGCGAAAAACTTGTACAATATTACGTTAGTATTTGCGCATGGTTTTCTTTTCCTTCGTTAGGAAATAACTTCTTATATGCCGAAAAGAAAAGATTTAGTGACTGAATATAGTTAAATCAGCGACGTGGTTTTGTTTTTTCTCAGTCGAAAATTGGTTTCTTTGTTGTGTGTTGTTGTTTTATCTCCGGCTGTTGAAAGAAAAATTGTTCGTAAATCGTAAAGAAAGCGGCCTTCTTTTTTGTTAGATAATAATCTATGATTATTTTTGTAGCTGAATTTGGACGAAATAGTAGCGATTTAAGAATAAAATAACGTTTAATGAAAGAATTTGTAATTTCTGAAGTACAAACCGAAACTGCTGTGCTTGTGGGACTTGTTACCAAAACGCAGGACGAACGACGCACTAATGAGTATTTGGACGAATTGGCTTTCTTGGCCGAAACAGCCGGTGCACAAGTGGTGAAGCGTTTTACCCAAAAGTTGGATAGTCCTAACTCAGTGACCTACGTAGGAAAAGGAAAACTTGAAGAGATTAAGCAATATATCTTGGATGAAGCCGAGGCCGAACGCGAAATCGGTATGGTGATTTTCGATGATGAGTTGTCGGCCAAGCAGATACGCAATATAGAGGGCGAACTGAAAATCAAGATTTTGGATAGAACATCGTTGATTCTCGACATCTTTGCCATGCGTGCGCAAACGGCTAACGCCAAGACACAGGTGGAATTGGCTCAATATAAATATATGTTGCCCCGCTTGCAACGATTGTGGACGCACTTGGAACGACAAGGTGGTGGATCGGGTGCCGGTGGCGGTAAAGGTTCCGTAGGTCTTCGTGGCCCGGGTGAAACACAGTTGGAAATGGACCGTCGTATCATCCTTAATCGCATGTCGTTGCTGAAAGAGCGCCTGGCCGAAATAGATAAGCAAAAGGCTACTCAACGCAAAAATCGTGGTAGGTTGATTCGTGTAGCCCTTGTGGGATATACCAACGTCGGCAAATCAACCTTGATGAACTTACTTGCCAAAAGCGAGGTGTTTGCCGAGAACAAACTATTTGCTACACTCGACACGACCGTGCGAAAGGTTATCATTGAAAACTTACCTTTCTTGCTGAGCGATACGGTAGGTTTCATCCGTAAGTTGCCAACAGACTTGGTGGATTCGTTCAAATCTACACTCGATGAGGTGCGCGAAGCCGACCTCTTGTTGCATGTAGTGGATATTTCACATCCCGACTTCGAAGAGCAGATAGAGGTAGTGAACAAAACATTGGCCGATATCGGTGCAGCTGGTAAGCCGATGATGATTATCTTCAATAAGATTGATGCATATACCTATATAGAAAAGGCTGAAGATGACTTGACACCACGTACCAAAGAGAATTGGACGTTGCAAGAGTTGATGAATACGTGGATGGCACGCATGGAGGATAATTGCCTCTTCATCTCGGCGCGTGAAAAAACGAATATGGAGTTGCTGAAGACTACCGTTTACGAACGCGTGAAGCAATTGCATGTACAGAAGTACCCGTATAATGATTTCCTCTATCAAACGTATGAGGAATATGAAACCGAATAAAAAAGAATGAGATGGAATACAGACATCTGACATCAGCAGAGATTGACCAATTGAAGGCACAAGGTTGCTTGGCCGACGATTGGCAAAAGGTGTGGGTAGCTCCAGCGTTTACCACCACCTATGTACATGATACTCGCTTTTCGGGTGAAGTAAAGTTGGGCGTATTCGAAAATGAGTTTGAATTGCCCGGTGGAATTCGTAAACATGCCCGATTGCGTTGGGCGACGCTACATAATGTAACTATCGGCAATAACTGCTTGGTAGAGAATATTCAAAACTATATAGCCAACTATACCATCGGCGATAATTGCTTTATCGAGAATGTCGATTTAATGTTGGTAGATGGTGTAAGCACCTTTGGTAATGGTATTGAGGTGGCTGTGTTGAACGAAACCGGTGGCCGTGAAGTGGCTATTAACGATAAGTTGTCGGCACATATGGCCTATATCATGGCTCTCTATCGCCATCGCCCGGAATTGACCGCCCGTTTGAAAGAACTGACCGACTATTATAGCCAGAAATATGCCTCGAACGTTGGTACCATTGGTAACAATGTGCGCATTATGAATACCGGTGTGATAGAAAATGTGCGCATCGGAGAGTATGCCAAAATCTGTGGTGCCAACCGCTTGAAGAATGGTAGCATAAACAGTAATGCTGAGGCACCGGTCTATATCGGTCATGGCGTGATTTGCGATGATTTTATTGTGTGTAGCGGTAGCCATATTGACGATGGAACAATGCTGACGCGTTGCTTTGTGGGACAAGCTTGTAAGTTGGGACACAACTATTCGGCCAGCGATTCGCTATTCTTTAGTAATTGCCAAGGCGAGAATGGTGAGGCATGCGCCATCTTTGCCGGTCCGTTTACGGTGACTCACCACAAATCTACGCT
The DNA here is from genome assembly GCA_017630035.1 of Bacteroides sp. Classification (GTDB taxonomy): domain Bacteria; phylum Bacteroidota; class Bacteroidia; order Bacteroidales; family Bacteroidaceae; genus Bacteroides. Next base: position 4,562 of record JAGBWA010000018.1, on the reverse strand, counting down.
GTTGATAGCCGGTATGTTCTCGTTTATGAATGCCGGTTCGGGCTCGAACCAAAGTAACCATATGTATAAATTGGGACCTATTCACCAAGGTACATTGGAGAGGGGTTCGAAAACTACATCCGATTCGTACATCTTGTGGCCGGCACGTGTGGGTGCCTTCTCGTTGGTAATGGGACGTCACTCAGGACATTGTGATACTACAAACTTGCCTTTCTCGTACTTGATAGAGAAAGACGATGCTACCTACTTGGTGCCAGGTGTGAACCTGCGAAGTGTGGGTACCATTCGCGATGCACAGAAATGGCCTAAGCGCGATAATCGTACCGATAGTAATCGCTTGGACTTCATAAACTATAACCTGTTGAGTCCATATACCATACAGAAGATGTTCAAGGGACGCGACATCTTGCTCGAGTTGCGTCATGCTAGTGGCGAATTGTCTGATGTCTATTCTTATTATAATACGAAAATTACAAATTCGGCCTTGAACAAGGGTATCAAATTCTACGAAACCGCTATTCATAAATTCTTAGGCAACTCGCTTATCAAGCGTTTGGAGGGAATTAACTTTAAGAATGATGAAGAAATTCGTGCTCGTTTGCGTCCAGATACTCCGATAGGTTCGGGCGAATGGGTGGATATCAGCGGTTTGATTGCTCCGAAAACAGAGATTGACTACTTGCTCGATGGCATTGAAAGGGGCGAAATAAATCGTTTGAAGTATATCAATGCCGAGTTTGAACGTATGCACCGTAACTATTATACATACGAATGGACTTGGGCATACGAACGTATCGAAGAGTTCTACGGCATCCATCCCGAAGAGATGACAGCAGCCGACGTGATAAGCATTGTAGAGAAATGGAAAGCAGCAGTTGTAGGGTTGGACCACATGGTGTACGAAGATGCCAAGAAAGAGTTCTCGTTGGCGGCTATGACCGGTTTCGGTGCCGATGGTAATCGTCGCGAAAAGAAGCTCGACTTCGAACAAGTGCGTGGCGACTTTGAAAGTAACTCGTTTGTTACGGCTGTGCTGAAGCATATTGAGGCAAAATCGGCCCTTGGCGATGAATTGATAGAAAGAATGAAAAGAGTTAAAAATTAAAAGTTAAAAATTTAAATCATAAATTATCAACTATGGAATTCAAGTATCAACCCATGTTTGAACATGGAGAAGACAAAACTCAGTATTATCTGCTGACGAAAGATTATGTCAGTGTAAGTGAATTTGAAGGAAAACCTATCCTGAAAATTGAAAAAGAGGGTTTGACTGCTATGGCAAATGCAGCCTTCCGCGATGTTTCTTTCTTGTTGCGTCGTGAACACAACGAACAAGTGGCGAAGATTTTGGCCGACCCGGAAGCAAGCGACAACGACAAGTATGTAGCATTGACCTTCCTCCGCAATGCGGAAGTGGCCGCTAAGGGAAAACTTCCTTTGTGTCAAGACACCGGTACAGCTATTATTCATGGTGAGAAGGGTCAACAAGTGTGGACCGGCTATTGCGATGAAGAGGCTTTGTCGTTGGGTGTTTTCAAAACCTATACAGAGGAGAACTTGCGTTACTCGCAAAACGCTCCGTTGACCATGTACGATGAGGTAAATACAAAATGTAACCTCCCGGCACAAATCGACCTTGAGGCTACCGAAGGTATGGAATACAAATTCTTGTGTGTAACAAAGGGTGGTGGCTCGGCCAACAAGACTTACCTTTATCAAGAAACCAAGGCAGTATTGAACCCTGCTACATTGGTGCCTTTCATGATTGAAAAGATGAAATCGCTCGGTACAGCTGCTTGTCCACCTTATCACATCGCATTCGTAATCGGTGGTACTTCGGCCGAAAAGAACTTGCTCACTGTGAAGTTGGCATCTACTCACTATTACGACGAGTTGCCTACTACCGGTAATGAAGGTGGTCGTGCTTTCCGCGATATCGAATTGGAAAAGCAAGTGTTGGAAGAGGCACATAAGATTGGCCTTGGAGCACAATTCGGTGGTAAGTACATGGCTCACGATGTTCGCATCATCCGTTTGCCTCGCCACGGCGCTTCTTGTCCTATTGGTTTGGGTGTATCTTGCTCGGCCGATCGCAACATCAAGTGTAAGATTAACAAGGATGGTATCTGGATTGAAAAGATGGACGACAAACCATACGAATTGATTCCAGAAGAACTCCGTAATGCCGGTGAAGGTGATGCTGTGAAGATTAACTTGAATCAACCGATGGCCGACATCTTGAAGGAGTTGACCAAGTATCCGGTGGCTACACGCTTGTCGTTGAATGGTACTATCATCGTAGGTCGCGATATTGCTCATGCTAAGTTGAAAGAACGCATTGACAATGGCGAAGACCTTCCACAATACATCAAGGATCATCCTATTTACTATGCCGGTCCAGCTAAGACTCCTGCCGGTATGCCTTGCGGTTCAATGGGACCGACTACTGCCGGTCGTATGGACTCGTATGTCGATTTGTTCCAAAGCCATGGCGGTAGCATGATTATGTTGGCCAAGGGTAATCGTAGCCAACAAGTGACTGATGCTTGCCAAAAGCATGGTGGTTTCTACCTCGGTTCTATTGGTGGCCCAGCTGCAATTTTGGCACAAAACAACATCAAGAGCATCGAGTGCGTGGAATATCCCGAATTGGGTATGGAAGCCATTTGGAAGATTGAAGTGGAAGACTTCCCTGCATTCATCTTGGTTGATGATAAGGGTAACGACTTCTTCAAGCAATTGAAGCCAAGAAAATAAATTAATTATGAATTATGAATTTTGAATTATGAGTTTACCGTCGGTAACTTGTAATTCAAAATTTCAATTCATAATTCAAAATTCAAGATTAATATTGTGGGAGCAACAAAATGGATTGGTGGCATACTGGGCTGGATGGTTGGAGGCCCATTGGGTGCGCTTTTAGGTTACGGAATAGGTTCGTTGTTCGATAAGCCCGAAGTGGTGGACTATACAGAAAGCGAGCGCAATACGGACGAGGGCAATCGAAATAGCTTCTTGTTCAGCTTGCTTGCTATGTCGTCCTATGTCATTGCGGCCGATGGACGCATTATGCATAGCGAGATGGAGTATGTGCGCAACTTCCTCCGTACTACCTTTGGCGAAAGAGCCGTTACACAAGGGCAAGACATCTTGCTGAACCTCTTCGAACAGAAGAAACAGATGGATGCCCGTTCGCCCGGTGCCTATCGCAATACCATTCGTCAATGTGCCGAACAGATTGCCCGCCACATGAACTACGAGCAACGCCTTCAGTTGCTCAGCTTCCTGGCCGGAATATCCAAAGCCGACGGTAAGGTACACCCCGAAGAGGTAGTTGCCTTGAAGGAGATTGCCCGCTACATGGGACTGACCGAGCAAGAGGTCGATTCTATGCTTAGTCTGGGTGGTTCTTCGTTGGAAGATGCCTACAAGGTGTTGGAAATCAGCGAGAGCGCTACCGATGCCGAAGTAAAGAAGGCCTACCGCCAATTGGCATTGAAGCATCACCCCGACACTGTTGCTTCGCTTGGTGCCGATGTGCAGAAAGCATCGGAAGAGAAGTTCAAGCAGATAACCGAAGCTTACGAACGGATAAAGCAGGCAAGAGGAATGAAATAAAAAAAGAGGCAGTCGCCTCTTTTTTTATTTCTTCTATTACTATCTATACCTTTCCACCTTTCTATCCATGATGTTCCCCCTCTCTAACTATGTTTGTTTATGCGGCTCACAGTCGTGGTCTGAACGGCTCACTACCGTGAGCCGAATCGCCAACCCGGGTGAGCCAAACAGCTCACGGCCGTGAGCCGCTATAACAAGCCTACATAGAGATAGCATCAGGTTGGGAAAGATTGGTGTTGAATATTAGTTGCTTTTATAAGCATAGGTGAGTTTCCAATACAAATATCCTAATGAAATACCTGCGTACCAATATAAGATGGAGAGAAAATCTCCTTTTAAGGGCATTAAAAAGTTTGCTGACCAGCATAGTATGTTCATCATGCATACACCTATTGATATTGATGCTAATATGTACAATGGGTTTAGTGTAGTATTTAATTTTAGTAATTTATACGTTGCAATTGCGAAAATAGAGTAACCTATCAATGCCATCAATGGGAAATCATCTATACTAAGTTGCTTCATAAAATGTGCACCTCTAATTAATGATATACAATATGCAATTATTGCAAATATCAATAATATGTAGATATATAAATTGTCTTTTTTCATATACAGAACTTTTATTCTTTTTTATGTCGCCTTTCTCTATATCTCCAATATAGGTATCCACACAATATTCCACACCACCATGCCATTAAAGAACATAAAGAGCCACGTGTACTCTCAAAGTTGAAAATGCGGTATGGTAAATCCAATAATCCTCCTGCGCCTAACCATATACAGAGTATGGTGAATTTGGTATTTAATCTCTCTTTAACCAAATCCATGCATGCGTTTGTTGCAAAAAGGAATACTAAGAATCCTACAATTGCAGCAAACGGGAAGTCTTCTATTCCAAATAGTTCAATATGGGTGGCTCGTAATGAGGCTACAGCAATCAT
>JAGBWA010000110.1 GCA_017630035.1 Bacteroides sp. | reverse complement strand
GTGGCAGAGAGTGAACGTAAATGTATAGGGAGAAAAATCGTAATTAGTTGTATTGATAAAGTCATTATTTAGCGCATGACGTAACTTTATCGTATTACCATCAAGAGTGAGCCAATTATTTGCTTCATTTGTTATATCTTTGGGCTCAGCTTTAGGATTAGCTGCGGTTCCAAAATCTATACGTGTCACCTTCAAATCCTTAATGATACACTTATGACTTGTAATAAAGGGTATATCAAATTCTGCCCTATTGTTGACCTCATAATTGTTACGTTCTACTACAAGGTAGTGGGCACTAAGCAATTCGGTATTAATATCCAATCCTGCAGACCAATCGGAGTAACCATTCTTCCAGTCGATAACTTTGTACTCGAAATCAGTAATTACAACCGGTTCTTCTTCCTCGGTAAATGAACCAAGCACACCAATGTGAAGATCAATATTGTACCACACGTTACGATTCAACTGCATGGTAGCAGGGAAAACTTTGTAGAAACAATCCTGGTAACGGGTGGTACCATTTACATCGCTGCACTGCCAAGGCAAAACGATGTACATAACAAGTGCATCCGCATCGTTATACTCCCATTGGCAAGGATAGGAATAGAATGGTTCAAAAACATAGAAGGTATTGGACTTTCCATCCACCGTTTCGGTCTTTGTCCCGATACGGGTACGCTGTTCATAATCAAAATGGTCCGTACCGAAAGTCGCACCCAATGTAGTATTTGAAACGGCATTGTCCAAGTGTATTTTCATTTGATCCACCTGAGGAGTCCACACCTTACCATCGGTATCGGTAAACGAATTGGCTACCGAAATGCGTGTAGTTAACTTTGCAGCCAAACGATTTAAGGCTATTTCCCCTGTAGCTGCCACCGTCTTATTACGGCTGGTGATAGTAGCTGTAGCTTCACCATCCATTACGAACGAATCTTGCACCTGATTGTCCTTAAAATTGGCCGTAACAGCCAATGCTTTAAGATTGGGAAGGCTGGTATTTTCAGGAATAGTGACATTAGTGGGCAGATTGGCAATAAGATATACGTAGCAATCATTGATAGGACGTGGAAAGACCACGGTATTGAGTTCCGTCTCGTTCATCGGGATACGTACGATGGTTTGTGTCTGCGTGTTTGCAGCAATCTCTATCTGACCACTCATTACTGCATTTTCGCCCGTTTGGCCACTTACATAGAGAAAATAGTGAAGTGTGCGGATGAGATTTTCATGTCTCTGTGCTTCTCCAGGCATCGGAGTACGAGTATCAGCAAGATTGACACAACTCACCGTAAGTTCAAGGCACTGGGTGTTGTCCATCAACTCAACGTCGTGTTCGGAACACGATGCCATGCCCAAGCTGACAACGAACAGAAGTAATATATGATATAGGTAGTGTCTCATAAGCTTTTTCTCTATAAAAATTATTGAACGCTTTGCAGCAGAATGGTATGTACATCTGCTTTGCTGTCATTATCATAATCCTGCACCATATCATCAGCAGGGTATGTTTTACCATCGATAGTAATTGCCACAAATTTTAGCGTAACCGAATAGTTTCTGTCGGGATTATTAATAGTAGGAACAATACGGATGCGATGTTGCTTGCCATCGATGGGACCAAAGCCGTCGTCGAAAGGTTCGGTATCGTCATGAACAGTAAAAGCCTGTACATCTCCTTCGAGCGACACACGCCATTGCCCGCCTGCCGGTGCATCTATAGCAAATGTACCCTCTACGGGTTGCCCATTTTTGACATACACCTTATCTATACGGTTACCTTGGTCATCTGTACTATTTTCTACTATACAGGTAGCTACATCCCAAATAAGGTGATTGTTTTCTTTTACTACCACCGCACTTTCGCTAAAGTCAACAGAAGAAGAGTTGTAATCCCAATCGGTTACAGTTGCTTTAATTTCTAGCAATTTGTCGGCAACAAGAACATCGAAATAGTATTTCTTTCCTGCCTCCCAAGGATCATCAGGGAATTTCGCTCTTTTCTTGAACTGGTTGCCATCCACAGTGTATTCAAGCACTAAAGGGAACTTAGAGTCTGGTGCTGCGGCTTCTTCCTCCTCATTGGCAAAATTCAACGCAGGAGAAACCACCTCTTTAGGTTGCGGCCACAACAAGTAATACTCCTTCTCGGTGGATGAAGGATTGAATAAGTTATATACAGCACCATTCTCCTTAGGAACCTTGATTCCTCCTGTTGGAGCTGTGTACTGAGCAAAAGGGGTAGTCTGTGATTTGGTAGTATAGTTGATTTGTGCAGGCGTATGACTAAAATCAATGACAGCAGAACCCTTATCGTGCAAACCATTGAGGGTAACCTTTGTGATATAGACATCGTCTTCAGAGGAATTGCTAAAGCCTATACCAAAAGCGGTGAACAAATGATACATATTCATTTGGACAGCATCGCGTTTGTTTTGCGCATCCAACACACGTTCATCCACATCCGAATACAAGAAGTCGAACTGATTGTCCGTAGTATTTACAACAAGTTCTGGTATTGACAACTGCTTATTTTCTTTATTAAAAGAGTGTTTGAATGCAGCTGGTACAGATTGTTTACTTGCGGCATCGTATGCAAGCCATCCAAAAAACCGGTAAGTATATCCTTCTCCCTCCCAGAAATAAGTAAGAGGGGTTCCATTATCATCAACCACAGACCAACGTTCGCCTGTATAGGTCAGAGATTTACCACTTAATTCTTTATCCTTTCCTGCTGCCAAGAGAGCATCACCCTTATATCCATACAACGTAATCTTAGTACCTTCGGTGGCAAGATCTCCAATCAACCCTTTGGTGGCAACAGGTTCGTCTGTTTGGAAACGAATCTCGTTTTCGGTATCCGTAGCACTTAGAATGTTTTCATCAGGAGTGCATGCATACCAAATCAAGCTGCAGAGAAGCAGGTTTATCGCAGTATGTAATATTCTCTCTTTCGTCATATCAGTTCGTTTGTCGTTCTACAACATTATAAATTCATTTCCCAATCCGTAGCCCCAGCTTCGAACTTAATGCGTTGGGGACTGATTGTGATAGTAAGTGTGTAGTTATGTCCCGAAGCAAAGCGAGTGAAGGCTTCGCTTAGTGGGATACGATAGCGACACTCTTCGCTACGACCACTGGCAAAGTGGAAGGAGTAGTAGAGTGTAACCATAGCATCGGGAGCAATGTATTGGGGCAACACCAACGACTCTACCAAATAGGTAGGTGTTTCCTTAATGTCTGCGGGTTGCTTACCTATTATATATAAGGTGGTGTCGCGAACCACCCATTCGTCTATCTCGGCCTCGGCAGGATCTATCAACACCGGTGTGTGCGTAAGTTGTTGGGTAAAGTCGCCTTGAGCAGCCAAAGTACCTACCGTAATGCTATCGGCCGTAAGGTGTGTAATGTATCGTTTCTTCAGCAACTCGGCATCGGCCTTGATGCGTATATTCAGTTTGGCAAGCAGATGTTGCATCACAAACTCCACACCGATTCCTGCCATACCTACTACCGACAACTCTTCGCGAGCCACCATCCAGTCGGTATCGGTGGTATGGCGAAACAGTTCTTGCACTGCATCGGTAGGTGTTGCTTGTAGGTTATCGCCATGTAGCTCTACGTTATGGATGCTTATCATGCGTGTTTCGGGGTCGATGCTAACGGTGGCATTGGTTTGTTGTTGGTGGGGTGCATAGGCAATGAAGGTATAGTCGCACCCTTCGCGCCAATACTGGATGGGCGAATACTCCCAGCGTGCGCTATCGGCATTGTGTTTTACCACTTGGTCGATGAACACGGGGGTATTGGTTTCTTTCAAGCCTGTGCGCCATCCCCACACGCCCATAGTGGGTTGGTGTTGACAAAGCTCGCTGTAGTGGCGTGTAGCATGGTCCACATAGCTGCTAACGAATTTGATAGGCACTTCCCTATTAGATGCCGCAGCTGGGGTGTCTATCAACACATCGTTATCGGCACAACTACAGAATAGTGCCAAGCAGATGGTGTACAAATATGTTTGCCAATGTCTATTCACGCTCTTTTCTTTTTTTGTTATTGTAGCTAAGTGGGGACATTCAACCCCACTTAGCTTATGGTTTGGTTTAAATCAGTTTATTTAATGTCAAGGGTTTTATCCACTGTAGAAGAAAAATCTGTAGCTACAGCAGTAAATTCAATAACACCCAAATCAATTTTAACTGTTAATTCATAGCTAGTGTTTTTTTCGATTGTTGTAATTTCAGGTATTGCAACATTCTCTACATTATAAGTATCACCATTAACTGTATAATTTACACTAAATGTAGGTGGTACAGCCGCAGGAATAAGCAAATATTCCATTGCATGATATGTAGTACCGGCAGTTTCTATGATTAGAGAGTTATCGACAGTTGATTGAGCAGAGATAGATGTAGTATTTCCAACGGTTACCACCCATTTATCACCATCATAGCTACCAGTACCATACACATTACTTACAGTAACAGAGTTAATTTTTGTATCAGCAACATTTGATTGCAGCTTTACAATAAATTTACTCATAATGTGGCTAAATACTTCACTAACAGGATTCGAATAATCCTTATGATTAGAAATTGATTCTGCAATCATCCAATCTGTAGAAACAGAAAACTTTACTTCAGTATTTTTTGTTGTTCCCCAAGTTTGAAGATTTTCATTTGCGGCATAATCACCTTCTTCAATTAAAATCTTACCATTAGATTCTGTCACACCAGATGCTGCATAAGGAGCATAAGCATAAAAACTATAAGCGGCTTTCTTATCCCAATACTTAAGGGTTTGATCACTTACTCCAGCATATTCCCATGCTGAAGTATTATGTTTAACTTGATAGTTATCCATCACAGCATCTTGTGAGGTAGTTTTGTAAGCCCACACTCCAAATGATTCATGATAATTTTGTAATGGCTTTGTAGTTGGTTCATCTGCACGTGTAATGTTATCAGCAAATGTTTCAAAACCGATTGCTTTAGGAGCATTTTCCTTTTCACTTAGATCGACGAGGACGTCTGTTTCTGCGCAAGCTGCAAAAAGAGTAGCAGCGGCTGCGAGGATGAAATAATTCTTTTTCATAATAGTACTTTTTGGTTTATTTAATTATTAATATTTCTTTCTGCAAGGATTAATTCATATCCAAATTGTTTTCAATAGCATCTTCCCACTTAGTTACTGATGCTTCGAAGTAAATTGGTTTTGGACCTACGATAACATTGATAGTGTATTGGTTGCCGCCTTCGAAGCTATATTTACCTTCTGTACTAGTAGCATCAAGGAAGATATTAGCCAATGGAGTATAGCTCTTGAAGGTTTCATCACCAATGGTGTACTCTACATACAAGCAAGCAACTTGATATTCAGAAAGCGAAGGAATATCGGTTCCTGTATATTTAGTACAGTTTTGTGGGATGATGAGTTGTTCCAATACATAATAACCATTATAATTGGTTGTAGCATCATTGAGCGAGTAAACATTATCTGCAGTAGGAACATAAGTTTCTGTAGCAGCACCAAGATTCCAACCACTTACACCACTAGTTGCTTGGTTGCTATAATAAGCTTTATCGCCAAGGTTATGTACTTCGATTTTTTGTATAGCTACGTTTTGTGCAGTATTTACAGCATCGTCAAGCTGGATACGAATGTTCAACTTAGCTTGCAAGTGCTCAAAGTTAAGTGAAACTGGACTTGCAATAACACCAGTAGATGTGAGATCATCACTTGTAGCAGTCATATAATCGTAATCAAAACCTGTATAAGCCAATGCTGTAGCAGGAGTTTCCATTAGGTTCGTATCATCTACAATGATGGGATCAGTTGCTGAACCAATTTTGATAAGTCCATCCTCTGTACAAGAAACATCACTAGAAGCTGCTGCAGGTACGTATGCACTAAACAAATAGTCTGAAGCCATTTGATCCCAATAACGGATATTCTCATAATACCAACTATCTGCAGTAAATGTCCATTCATCACTAGGCTTTCCTGCAGTATAAACTACCTTACCAGCCGCATCTGCAGCAAAGAACTCAACAGGTACATTGTTGAACACATTAGATACATCACCATTTACCGTTTTCCAACCATATACATTGAAGGTGGTGTAGAAATCGTTAAGTGCAGTAGAGTTTGTACCAGTTGCACGAGTTGATTTGTTTACAAAGGTTTCGAAACCAATGAGGCGAGGGGCAGTAGGGTTAGCCACTGGGGTATCCACAAGCACTTCTTCTTGTGCGCAGCTTGCCAATAGTGTAACGGCAGCAAATAGATAAAGAAGTTTTTTCATAATTGTTTGTAAGTTTTAAGTTTGTGAATTATATTAGTTATCTCTTTATTCAATATTAGTTTCCGAATCTGTATTATCCCAATTTGTTATACCAGCATCGAACGTAATGATGTTCTTTTCGGGGGCAATGTTAAAGTTGACAGTATAGCTATTGGCAGCCTTAAAGTTGGTAGCCTTTCCCTTAAAGAGTTCGGCCAAGGTTGCTTCGTAGGTGAACTGTTCGCTATATGCACCCGACGTGATGGTGTAGTTCAATGTCAGTAGTTGTGTATCGGCCACGGCTTGCGGCATCACGAGCGATTCGATAAAATAGGTCTTATCGGTTGCCGAAAGAGCTGTTGCCGGAGTGGTATAAAGATAGCTTACAACGTCGGTACCCTCTACCTCCCAACCATTGGTATGGTCGTATTTACCTGTACTGTACAAGTTGGCCACGGTTACATCGTTCACTGTAATAACATAGGGGTTATCTGCATTGGCCTTTACGGTTACAAGCAACTTGGCCAACGTATGGCTAAAGTTGAGTGTTACTTCTGGTGTAGTAGCCGGATCTTCTACTGCAAATGGAGCAGAACGCATAATGTCGCAATCGGTTGCAGTGCCATCTGCAGCTGTTATACCAGTGAAGCCTGCATTTTTTTCATCCTTAGCAGGACTACCCTCTTGCAGGTTTTGACCAATAAGCGTGTAATCTTCTTGCGAGAAGAACTTGGCTGTTTCGTGGTTCACCTCTACAAGGTTATGATCATAGGCAAGTGGAGCATGAGCCGGAGCAAATGCAACAAACTGGTAGTGGTCGGCTTGCTTATCCCAATAGCGGTCTATATCGTAGGTCCAACTATTCTCTTCGTCACTATCGGGAATATTTGCCGTTACGGTTACTCCCTCGAAAATGGGTTGTACTTTGGTGCCCTCGTTGCTTGTTTTGGTGCCATACACCTTGAAGGTGTTGTGATAGAACTCTAAATCGCTGATTGTAGGCACTGCACGCGTACTGCGATTGGCAAATGTAGAAAACACGATGACTTTTCCTTCGTCGGGAGTCTTCAATTCAACATTCTCTATCTCGGTATCTACCAAGACAGGCGAATTGCTACAAGCTGCTACTGCCATTGAGAACAGTATGCCTTTGACTGTTTGTATTAGGTTAAATTGCTTCATTTCGTTTTTTAATTTTAAGCGTTATTGTTTAGATTAATTTCATTCGCATAACAAATGTTATTGTTGTCTTTAAATTATAATATCTGTTTCAATCTCATTCTCCCAATTATCTACCGATGCATCAAAGCCACCACCAGGTTTCGGCTTTCCACCAATAATACTATCTGGTATCTCTGCAGCATCTATTACCATAGAAATAACACCACCGGCAGCACGTTGTTTTATGATATCCGAAATATTCATTTCTACAGGATATACGGTTCCATTACGCAACTTTAAGCCTACGGCCATCACTGTTGAATCGACTGTTGCAGCAGGGACTCGTGTGCGAGATTGTTCCAATGGGTCGATACCAGGAAGCCCCCATGTCATTACACGTGCAGCGAGTATATCGCCCTCTACAGTAGAACCATCGGGCAATTTCAATGTACGATCTTCTTGGAGAGGTTTTACATCGTCTTGGGTCACAACTACAATATGGGTAGAGTCGGTGGTACGTGTAAAGAGGTCAACACCACCGGCAAGTCCACTAATAGAGATGCCTTCGGCACCTTCTACACGTGTTCCCATTTCATCTTTATTATTCAAGAGCATCACTTGACACAAGTAGATGTAGGTGTAGGGAGTTAGCGATGCATTAACATCGAATACATAGATTAAGCTACCATCGGGAGCTGTTTCAACTGTATATTGATCGGGGTCGTCGGACACGTAGAGATCGTGCATATAGGTACCAAAAAGTTGGTCGGGTTGGTTGTAGTGTTCGTATGCACGGGTGTAGGGATTACGTGTGTTACCACGTGTAGTAGCATAGTAGTAGGTGGAGTCGTCGGTAGAAAAGAGGATAGACTCGGTATCGTTGTTATAGAACACCATGTCGTAGCTTAAGTTGGTGGTAAGACTCACTTGACCGCCATTCTTAGGCAAGTTGCGGGTAGTATATTTGGTACGCTGATGTGCTTCGTTGATAGAATAGACATTGGCACGCACGCCACTGGGTTCGCTATATCCGATAGGGCCATACAACGATTCATCCCAAAGGTATTGCCACTCTGTTTTCCATTCAAGACCCCACATCAAATCGAGTTGAATATCGTAAACCGACACGTCGATACTAAGCATACCCCGTTGCGCCAAATAGAGCTCTTTACGCTCACATCCAGCTAACATATTCGCAAGCAACAAGGCTACGAACATCCATGGGGCAATATGTCGACGAAGCAGATTCAACTCAATCTATCTATTAAAAGTTATTTTTATCCTTCTTCACTTTACGCCAATTCAAATCGTAACTCAACGTTACGCCCACTCCTGTAGGACCAAGCCAGCGCAAACGATGGTTGCGACGTTCGAAATCTTCGATTGCACCTTCCCAGTCGTAATAGTACTTACCATTATAGGGGTCGCTTGCATGGTAGGGGTCGTAAACGCTATAATAGTAGCCAAGACGCACAAAGGCTTCCAACTTCCATTGCTTATTCTTCCAAGGTTGCCATACATAGCCATAACCAAGACCAATGCCCCACCCTTCGCCTTGCCATGCGCGTTCGGCATTAAGACTAAAATCGTAGAGATTGCCATGACCATAAGCCATAAGGTAGTGTCCGGTATGGGTAGATGTTTTATCGAAATAACGACGAACTTGCAATTCGCCATCCATAGCTTGCATGTAACGATGGTTTTTATCACGGCTCCACCAAGGGAAGGTATAGTTGGCCGCAATTGTCCAACGCGAATTACGCGGATAATACTCTACACCCACATTAACCATTGTTGCAGCATCGTAAAGCAGGTTGGTATGCACATTAAGCAAAGGCTCGTAATCGAACTCTTCTACAACGAGCGTTTCAACAGGTAATTCCGCTGGTGTTTCTTCCACAATCTCAACAGGAGTTTCTTCCGGAATTGGTACTACTTCCTCAACAACCTCTTCAACGACTTCAATCACCGGTTCTTCTTCGACAACATAGACAATGAAGAATACGGAATTACGAATACGAGGATAATGCGTTTGCAACAGGTAACGATAGATGGGAAGTTGCTGCATACGCCACTTTTTAGTATCAACACTTACATCGGCATCGATAATACGCAAAACTTGATCGATGGTGGTTTGCTTCATCTTTCTATCGTTGGCAACATTTTCACGCAAACGAGCCCACGATTCACCATCGGCATGCAAATAAAGGCGATTGCTCAACTCGGGATGACGTTGCACAATGGCTTGACGCATGGTTTCAGCACGACGATGCGAAAGCTTGACATTGTATTCGTACACACCTTCGGGAGAAGATTGCGAAACGATGATAACAGAATCTATTTTTTGCAAACCAATGGAATCGACAACATGACTAAAGCGACTGAAAGCATTCGCATTATTCATATACTGAAGATCGAGCTGAGAATTATCGAAACGGAAGTATACTTCTGCATCCAGCAAGTTTTTCCGAAGTTTTTGATTGACAGGTGATTGCGCTACAGTTACTACCGCTATAGATAACAGCAACACACATAAAAAACAAAACCTACTCAATTCTCTCATTTACTTTTCCGTTTTTACATTTTAACTTAAGCGAAAACTTAACAATTAAAATTTTATTTCGCGTCCTTAATAAAACTTGGCAAAGTTAAGAAAAATTATTGATATTTTACCCTCCCCCACAATGTTAAATAACGTAAAAAACAAACTTTTAACACAATGGTATATTTAAGCATAAACAAATATAGCTTTACGAGGCCATGAAGCTACCTTCACGAGGTCATGAAGCTACCTTCGTAAGGCAACGAAGCTAGCTTCATTAAAACATGCTATGTCATTAAAAAAAAGGAGCAGAAATTTCTTTCTACTCCTTTTTCCTATATCACAACAACGTTGTAAAGATTATTTTGCTTCGCAAGTATATTTGAAGTAATCAACATCTACGTAGCCGCCAGTCTTCTTGGTGGCATAGTTGAAGATACCAAACTTGGTGCCCATGAAGAAACGACGATAGTCGAAAATCATGCGGTAGTTCTTAGTACCGATTTGTGACCATTGTTCGCCATCTACGCTATAATAGAAGTTAGCAGCATCGTTTCCACCACGACGACCATTTGGACGGAAATCACCATCGAGACGCAACCAAATCTTAGGTTGTTTCTTGTTGACAAGCTTAGTGATTTCAACGGTCTCTACAAGCTTTTCTTCTACGTTGGTAACGGCCTTTTCACGTTCGGTCAATGTAACTTTTTGTTCACTCATTTCAAGGAACAATTTCTTACCTATCTTCTTCACGGTAAGCACACCACTATCGCCATTGAAAGCGCTCAAACCGGCACAATCGCCATCTTTCATCTTAGACAAATCCATGCAAATGTAACCGCTACAAGCAGGGCCTTCCATGCGTTGTGTCAAGGTGTTAGGAGCCAAATAGAGGTTAGGTACTACGCGACTTGTCTTCAAGCGTAAGAATCCCGGACGTTCGGTCAAGCTCCATGCATTGTCCACCGGATTATGATTCCATTGCCAGTTCAAAGGCAACTTAGTTTCTTCAAATTCATCGGGAAGAACGATGCCTGTTTTAGGTAGTCCGCTCTTGTAAGGACGCATAATTTCGGGTACTCGATAGTTTTCATCACCCAACATAGGCCAACCATCAATCCAACGAACAGGCGATAGTGTCAATACATGGCCTACACCGCCACGGTCTTGGAACATAATGCCGTACCAATCGCCTTCTTCTGTATCAACGATAGTACCTTGTGCCAAGTAGCTGAAACCACCAAATGGGCTTTCCAAGATAACGTTCTTTTCCCACTTGCCATTCAAGTCTTTTGTGCGATAGCACACTTCACGACGATTGAGGCCTGCACCATACGATTGGCTGATAAGCATCGCATAGTATGTGCCTTGATGCTTGATGACGCGAGTACCTTCCAAGAGGCCACGTTCGTCTTCTTCGCGTTGGAAATAGTGACGCAAGCTACCTTCCACAACGCCCTTCAAGTCGGGTGTCAATTGACACATTTCACCTGTACCGAAGAAGATGTAAGGAGTATCATCATCGTCGAAGAAGAGAGTTGCATCGTGGAAGTGACGCAAACGAGAGTGAACTGTCCAAGGACCTTCAGCCTTCGGTGCAGTAAAGATATAGGTATCGCCCATAGCGCCATGTTCGTTTGGTGCTAAGAGTGCCCAGAACTTACCATCGTGATATTTCAACGAGGTAGCCCATTGACCACGGCCATATACGGTACCTACGCCTTCGCCTTTTTGTTGGTCGAGAGGCAATGAAAATGCAAGGTCATACTTAGGAGAGTCAGTCAACTTATCAAAAATGTAACCAACAGTTTCCCAATTCTTTAAATCTTTCGATGCCATTACTGGTGCACCTGGCATCAAGTGCATAGTAGTGCTGACAAGATAGAATGTATCGCCCACGCGGATAACATCGGGGTCGGGGCAATCGGCCCACAACATAGGGTTCTTAATAGGAGCTTCTCTTACCGGCTGGGCAATACCCATGGTACATAGCATACTAAAAAGTAATAACGCAAATACTTGTTTCATAATGGTAATTTTTAAAGGTTTTATAAGGGGTTAATAATATTTCTATGGATTTACTTTTTTGCCCAATAGGCTATTTATATGTGTTTCCAAGATGTGAAAACTTGGCCCTACCATAGCACCATGTCCATGGCCCTCGATTTCGTAGAGATAGGTTTGCTCATGGCCCACTAATTTCATCATGCGAGCTAAATATTGGTTCTCGTCTGTACGGCCATATAGCTCCAACTCTCTATCGCCACAAATCAACACAAATGGCGGACAATCACCACGTACCCAATAGATAGGTGCATACTCATCTATTGTCACTTGCAATGGTTTTAATCCCTGCATCTTGCGCACATTGTAGTGCGTCACGGCTTGCCCGCTAAATGGTACGTACAACATTACGTCATCAGCATCGACCTTATAGTTGTTCAACCATGCTTTGTTCAAGCAAAGCATCATGGATATATAGCCACCGGCCGAGTGTCCTGTTACCACCATCTTTTGAGGGTCACCACCATATTCTGTAGCGTGTTGGAAAGCCCAAGCTACCGCCTCGGCCGAATCATCCAGCAATTCATCGATGGTTACTTTTGGCAATAAGCGGTAATTTACGCCAATAACCACCCAGCCTTTTTGCATCAATTGTTGGGGGATTTCCTTGTTTCCACCTTCAAGGCCGCCTCCATGAAACCATACCACTACAGGGCAATCTGTCATTCCTTCCGGATAGTACACATCAAGCTTTAATCGTTCTTGTGCATAGGCATCCGACTTCTTTGTATAACTAATATCGTTTACTTGTTGGTAGGTTTGTGCACGCAAACCAATTACAATGAAACAATACATCAAAAGCAACAAAATTCTTTTTGTCATAATTATCTAAATAGGTTCTTTTCGCGAATATACGATATTTTTTAGGAATTATCACTATATTTGTACGAAAATTAGTGAAAACACATAATTATAGCTATGAAAGTCATCATTTTGAATGGTAGTCCTAAGGCAAAAGGCAACACGGCTACTGCTTTGCACGAAGTGGAACAAACGCTACAACAACAAGGCATTGAAACGGAATGGATACACGTGGGACACCTGAATATTCACGGATGTATTGCTTGCAATAAATGTTGGCACACAGGTATTTGCGCATTTCAAGACATCGTAAACGAGCTATCCGAGAAGATGCGTCATGCCGATGGTTTAGTTATAGGCTCGCCCGTCTATTTCGCCTCGGCCAATGGTACATTGCTATCGCTACTTGATAGATTGTTCTATTCCAATCTTCATGCCGACTGGACAATGAAGGTAGGTGCATCAGTAAGCATTGCTCGTCGTGGAGGAGCAACCGCCACTATGGATGTACTGAATAAATATTTCCTTAAAACGAATATGCCCGTAGTGCCATCGCAATATTGGAGTATAGCACACGGCACAATGCCTGGCGAGGTGACACAAGACGAAGAAGGTATGCAAACCATGCGCCAATTGGGATTGAACATGGCCTTCCTTATTAAATCGATTAACCTTGGCATGAAAGAGTTTGGCTCGCCAAAGATTCAAGAAAAGCTAACAGAAACGCATTACATCAGATAAACTATGAAACTGAACAATGGTTACGATATTCCACAATTAGGTGTCGGCACATGGACACTTCGTGGAGAAACAGCTATAGCCAATGTATGCCAAGCATTGAAGGCGGGATTTCGCCACATTGATACGGCACAAATGTACGAAAACGAAGCCGAGGTGGGACAAGGCATTGCCGAAAGTGGTGTACCGCGCAACGAGATTTTCGTTACCACCAAAGTGAACACTCACAACATGCGCCAAGGTGCAGAAGCCGTTCGCCAATCAATAGACGAAAGTTTGCGCAAACTGAATACCGGCTACATTGATTTATTGTTGATTCACTGGCCGGTGAAGGATTGCATTAAGCATACTTGGCAAGTGATGGAAGCGTATGTGCGTGAAGGTAAAATTCGCTCCATTGGCGTAAGCAACTTCAACAAGCATCATTTGGACGAACTATTGAGCTATGCCGAAATTCGTCCCGTCATCAATCAGATAGAGGTGCATCCGTTGATGTCGCAAGAAGAGAACATTGCCATCAACCATGAACTTGGCATACAAGTAGAGGCATGGGGCCCCTTCGGACAAGGTGATATTGATATTGTTGGCCTCCCACTCTTGAAAGAATTGGCCAAGAAATATGGAAAGACAACTTCGCAAATCGTACTTCGTTGGATTATTCAACGCGATTTGATAACCATCCCTCGTGCCAAGCCAAACCACTTTGCCGAAAACTTGGAAATCATGAGTTTCGAATTGAGCGAAGAAGACATGGCGACTATCGGCACGTTGAACCAAAATTTGCGCTCAGATGCCAAGAACGACCCCGAAAATTTCCCTTGGTAAAGCATAACAAAACAAATTAAATCATACTATTAACACTCCTATTAAAGAATAGTTATTATGAAAAAAGTATTTATGATGATGTGTATCATCGCAACAACATTGGTTGCATGTAGCACACAACCTGCTCAAAAGAGTTGGGTGAAAGTAGAAGGAAACAAGTTTATCGACCCACAAGGCAAAGAGATTATCTTCCGCGGTTTATGCTTTTCCGACCCCGTGAAGTTGGTGAGCGAAGGACAATGGAACGAACGTTATTTTGCCGAAGCCGCTAATTGGGGAGCAAACATTGTACGCTTTGCAGTACACCCAACCAACTTGAATAGTATGGGATGGGACGAAACATTTGCGGCTATGGATCAAGGCATTGAATGGGCCAAGAAACATGGCTTGTACGTTATCATGGATTGGCACTCTATCGGTAACTTGAAAGATGCTAAATACACTAACCCTATGTACAACACCGACTTGGAAGAGACATTTAAGTTTTGGCGCACCGTAGCTACACGCTACCAAGACGAGCCTACCGTTGCACTTTACGAAGTATTCAACGAGCCTACCGTAACCGGCGAAGACACCGGCGAATGTACTTGGGAAGAGTGGAAAGGCATACAAGAACAAATCATCGACACCATTCGCGTGTATAACCCCAATGCCGTTTGCCTATGTGCCGGCTTCAATTGGGCATACGACTTAACACCCGTAGCAAGCGCACCTATCGCTCGCCCCAACGTAGCCTACGTGTCACACCCCTACCCTATGAAGCGTAGCGAGCCATGGGAAGAACAATGGGAAGCCGACTTTGGCTATGTAGCCGATACATATCCCGTAATCTGTACAGAAATTGGTTTCTGCTTGGAAAACGAATTAGGTGCACACATTCCGGTTATCTCGACCGATGTTTATGGTCATCACATCACCGAATATTTTGAAAAGAAAGGCATCTCGTTCACTGTATGGTGTTTCGACACAAGTTGGTCGCCAACACTTATCGAAGATTGGGATTTCACCCCTACTACATCGGGCCGTTTCTTCAAGGAATATTTGCAAAGTAAAAGTAAATAACTATTAGCGATTAGTGCAAGCAAATCATTAATCATAAATCATAAATCATAAATCAAGAATATGAGATTAGGAGGAAGAAGAGTAAGTAGCAACGTGGACGACCGCCGACGCTTGGGTGGTGGAAAGAAAGCTGGCATTGGCATTGGCGGATTGGTAGTTGCTGCATTGATTACGTGGTTAATGGGCGGTAATCCGCTTAGTGTATTGAACAATGCCGATTTAGGTAGCATCATTGCTGGACAAGGCGCATCGTCCAACTACGAGCCTACGGCCGAAGAGGATGCTTTAGCACAATTCTCAAGCCAAATCTTGGCGGGTACAGAAGATGTGTGGACAAAAGAGTTCAAGAAGATGGGGCTTACCTACGAGCCACCTCGCTTGGTGCTATTCACCGGTGCTGTACAATCGGGATGTGGAGGTGCCTCATCATCTACTGGGCCTTTCTATTGCTCGGCCGACCAATGTGTCTATATCGACCTCTCTTTCTTCACTCAAATGAAGCGACAATTGGGTGCTGATGGCGACTTTGCCTATGCCTACGTCATTGCACACGAAGTGGGCCACCACGTGCAATACCTATTGGGCATCCTCGACCAAGCACACCAACAAATGAGTCGTGTAAACGAGCGTGAGAGCAACCGCATCAGTGTACGCCTTGAGCTTCAAGCCGACTTCTTTGCGGGTGTCTGGGCATACCACGACAATAAGATGTTTGGCTCGTTAGAGGATGGAGATATTGAAGAAGGCATCAACGTAGCATCGAAGATTGGCGACGACTACTTGCAAAAGCAAGCACAAGGTTATGCCGTACCCGAATCGTTCAACCACGGCACCTCTGCACAACGCGTGCGTTGGTTAAAGAAAGGTCTCACCACCGGCGATTTGAACAAAGCAGATACCTTTAGTCAAGACTACGATAGTCTATAAGAACAGAAAAGGCGATGCATTTTTAGTGCATCGCCTTTTTAATTAGAAAAATCGGAAATTCCGATTATTCC
>JAGBWA010000109.1 GCA_017630035.1 Bacteroides sp. | reverse complement strand
TTTACTGTACAGGAAGGTAAATTGTGGTTCTTGCAGACTCGTAACGGTAAGCGTACTGGTTCAGCGATGGTTAAGATCGCTATGGACTTGTTGCGTCAGGGCATGATCGACGAAAAGACTGCTTTGCAACGTTGCGAACCTAACAAGTTGGACGAACTCCTCCACCCTGTATTCGATAAGGCTGCTTTGAAGAACGCTAAGGTTTTGACTCGCGGTTTGCCGGCTTCTCCGGGTGCTGCTACAGGTCAGATCGTATTCTTCGCTGACGATGCTGCTGAATGGGCTGCTAACGGTAAGAAGGTAATCATGGTTCGTATCGAAACATCTCCTGAAGACTTGGCAGGTATGGCTGTAGCTGAAGGTATCTTGACTGCTCGTGGTGGTATGACTTCACACGCTGCCGTAGTTGCTCGCGGTATGGGTAAGTGCTGTGTATCAGGTGCTGGTGCATTGAATATCGACTACAAAGCTCGTACAGTAGAAGTAGACGGCGTTGTATTGAAGGAAGGTGACTTCATCTCATTGAACGGTACAACCGGTGAAATCTACAATGGTAAAGTAGAAACAAAGGCTGCTGAAGTATCAGGCGACTTCGCTGACTTGATGGCTCTTTGTGAAAAATATACTAAGTTGGTAGTTCGTACAAATGCTGATACTCCACACGATGCACAAGTTGCTCGCAACTTCGGTGCTGTAGGTATCGGTCTTTGCCGTACAGAACACATGTTCTTCGAAGCTGAAAAGATCGTTGCTATGCGCGAAATGATCCTTTCTCAAGATGCAGAAGGACGTAAGAAAGCATTGGCTAAGTTGTTGCCTTATCAAAAGGCCGACTTCTATGGCATCTTCAAGGCTATGGATGGCTGTCCAGTAAACGTACGTTTGCTCGATCCTCCTTTGCACGAATTCGTACCACACGATTTGAAGGGTCAAGAAGAAATGGCTAAGGCAATGGGCGTAACTGTAGAATACATCCGTCAACGCGTTGATAGCCTTTGCGAAGCTAACCCAATGTTGGGTCACCGTGGTTGTCGTTTGGGTAACACTTATCCAGAAATCACTGAAATGCAAACACGCGCTATCCTTGGTGCAGCTATTCAGTTGAAGAAGGAAGGTGGCGATCCACATCCTGAAATCATGGTTCCATTGACTGGTATCTTGTACGAATTCGAAGCACAAGAAAAGGTTATCCGCGAAACTGCTGCTGCTCTCTTCGCAGAAGAAGGCGAACAAGTAGAATTCAAGGTAGGTACAATGATCGAAATCCCACGTGCTGCACTTACTGCTAACCGCATCGCAAGCCGCGCTGAATACTTCTCATTCGGTACTAACGACTTGACTCAGATGACATTCGGTTACTCACGTGACGATATCGCTAGCTTCTTGCCAGTTTACCTCGAAAAGAAGATCTTGAAGGTAGACCCATTCCAAGTACTCGACCAAAACGGTGTTGGTCAATTGGTTGAAATGGCAGTAGAAAAGGGTCGCTCAGTACGTCCTGAATTGAAGTGCGGTATCTGTGGTGAACACGGTGGTGAACCATCATCAGTTAAGTTCTGCCACAAGGTAGGCTTGAACTATGTTTCATGTTCTCCATTCCGCGTGCCTATCGCTCGCTTGGCTGCTGCTCAAGCTGCTGTTGAAGCATAATTATCCTTCTTTTTTAGAAGATAAAGCACATATTAAGAAGGCTTGCTCGTTTTGAGCAAGCCTTTTTTGTCTATTTTATGTTAAAGAACAATGTTTTTTTTAATGCCCAATTCATTTACATTTTATAATTTTGTAGTTGAATTATAATATACCCGCGATTATGGAGATAAATGTATTGGTAACATGCTTTAGTATCATCATCATATTGTTATTGGTGGTGATTATTGTGCTTTTGGTCGATCGTAGCAAAAAGAAAAAGGCATTGCAGCGCATGGCGACAATGGTAAAGGATAGTCAGGATATGAAGAATGCATTCATTACCAATATGACGCACGAAATACGTACTCCATTGAATGCGTTGGTAGGTTTCAGCGAAGTGTTGGCTATGTCGGACAATCTTCCAATGGAGGAACGATTGGTCTTTGCTAAAGAAATCAATGACAATAAGGATGCCTTGCTGCATTTGGTTAATTCGTTGATGGACTTCTCGAGCATTGAATCAAATACATTGGAATATACAAATAGCGAAGTCGATGTGAATGCGTTGATAGAAGAGCTATGTATGAAGGCCAATCGCAACGAAAAGAATATTAAGGTCGAGTTTACCGATAAGATGCCGCAATGTCGTTTATGGGTTGATAGACAACGCATTGTGCAAGTGCTCAACAATTTGTTGCAAAACGCACTTAAGTTCACCGAGCAAGGAAATATCTTTGTTGGTTACAGAAGACTATCGAACGGAAAGTTCTATTTCTTTGTGGCAGATAGCGGTTGCGGTATTGATCCCGAATCGCGCAAAGCTATTTTCGATAGCTTTGTAAAGATGAATAACAACATTCGCGGCACTGGTTTAGGATTGTCGATAGCCAAAGCAATTGTAGAGCACTATGGTGGTGGAATAGGAGTGGAGTCGAAAAAAGATGAAGGTTCAACCTTCTATTTCACACTTCCTGCTTCGATGGAATATAAGAAATATGGTAAGTTCTAATAAAAATTGGCTGATTGTTTAATCAGCCAATTTTTGTAAGCGTTTGAAGTATTTAATAATACCTAAATAGTTTCGGTCGTTTCGTGCATCGAACTTTTCCCATAAGTCGCTCATTACAGCAACACCGCCAAAGCCAAGCTCTTTTGCAATATCAATATTCTTGTCGGAGATGCCGCCTGCAGCCATAACTTTGTTGTCAATCAGCTTTTTCTTCTTCATCTCGCGGATGGTAGCGTAGGGAAAGCTATCGCTGAAATTCACTTTGGAGCTATTGTCGAACAGTGGTTTCACAAACACGTAATCGTAGAAATGCTTCTTGTTTTGTAATTCAGCCAATGTGCGGCAAGTGGTGCTAACGTGCCCCGAATAGTCGTGTGGTTCATTACTGTTTCGTCTATTTAGGTGAATCCCCATTAGGTCGAACTCCTCTTTTAAATAGAAGTGTTCGTGCGTCACAATGCGCTTATGATATTTCTTCGGTATCAGTGTCAGTAATCTTTCGCAATACATGGCCGATGTCTCTGGTTTGCGAATATGCAGTATGTCAAGCCCTTCTTCGAAAAGGGCGGTGATTATCTTATCTTCTTCAATGAAGAACTTTGGTGGCGTTACTACTATTAGTTTCATGTCTTACTACCAATCGTTTATCTGCGCAAAAGTAATGAATCTCGTTGTAGTTACCAATAATTCGTTGAAAAAATAGTTTTTTTGATTCGGTAGTCTCTGATGCTTTTCCTATATTTGCGCTCACTAATGGAAGAATTTACGAATAACTATATTGACGAACTGAACGATGGCCAACGTGCTGCGGTGCTCTACACCCAAGGCCCATCGTTAGTAATTGCCGGCGCAGGGTCGGGTAAGACGCGTGTGCTTACCTATAAAATTGCCCATTTGTTGCAACAAGGATACCGCCCGTGGAGCATTCTTGCCTTGACATTTACCAATAAAGCTGCTCGCGAAATGAAAGAGCGTATTGCCAATTTGGTAGGTGGCGAGTCGGCTCGTTATTTGTGGATGGGTACTTTCCATTCCATGTTCTTGCGTATTCTACGTGCCGAATCGGCCGAGTTGGGTTTCTCGCCGAAGTTTACCATTTACGATGCTGCCGATAGTAAAAGCCTGATTCGTGCCATCATCAAGGAAATGAAGTTGGACGAAAAACAGTATAAACCAGGTGCTGTGCAAGCGCGAATATCGAGTGCGAAGAATCACTTGGTTACTCCGGCTTCGTATGCTGCCAATAAGGAGGCATACAAAGGCGATTGCGATGCCCGTATGCCAGCCATACGCGATATTTAT
This sequence comes from Bacteroides sp., assembly GCA_017630035.1. Taxonomy (GTDB): domain Bacteria; phylum Bacteroidota; class Bacteroidia; order Bacteroidales; family Bacteroidaceae; genus Bacteroides. Next base: position 11,225 of record JAGBWA010000109.1, on the reverse strand, counting down.
CGTCGTTATTGGGAGCGATGCCGTCAGGCCGATGCGATGGATTTTGACGATTTATTGCTCTATACCTTCTTGTTGTTTCGCGACAAACCAGAGGTGCTTGCTCGTTACCAACAACAGTTTGGCTATGTGTTGGTGGACGAGTATCAAGATACGAACTATGCGCAACATTGCATCGTGTTGCAACTGAGCAAGCAGCATCAGCGTGTGTGTGTAGTGGGTGATGATGCCCAAAGCATCTATTCGTTCCGCGGTGCCGATATTGATAATATTCTTTATTTTACAAAAGTATATCCCGATACGAAGGTCTTCAAGTTGGAACAAAACTATCGCTCCACACAAACCATTGTATGTGCTGCTAATAGCTTGATTGCCAAGAATCAACGACAGATACGCAAAGAGGTGTTCTCGGAAAAAGAACGTGGTGAGGCATTGGGCGTTTTCCAAGCCTATAGCGATATTGAAGAGGCTGATATTGTGGTAAATAAAATCATCGAATTGCGCCGTCGCGAACAATTGAACTACTCCGACTATGCCATCCTGTATCGTACCAATGCACAAAGTCGTGTATTCGAAGAGGCGATGCGCAGACGTTCCATACCTTATCGCATTTATGGCGGTCTTTCGTTCTATCAACGCAAAGAGGTAAAGGATGTTATCGCTTACTTCCGTTTGGTAGTAAATCCCAATGATGAAGAGGCCTTCAAACGCATCATCAATTATCCCGCTCGTGGCATTGGTGATACCACTTTAGGAAAGATTGTTGCTGCAGTTTCGGAGTATGGAGTTAGTTTGTGGACGATTTTGCAGGAACCATTAGCATACGGTTTAAATTTTAATAAAGGTGTTACAGCCAAGTTGCAAGCCTTCAAAACCTTGATGTTAGGGTTTATGAACGACTCCTTAACGAAAAATGCTGCCGAAATGGGGCAAGACATCATTCAGCGTGCAGGAATCATGAACGAAGTGTGTCAAGATAACACGCCCGAAAACCTTAGTCGCAAAGAGAATATCGAAGAACTTGTCAATGGTATGGGCGATTTTTGCGCACAACGTTTGGAGGAGGGCGATACAAACATTACGCTGACCGATTACCTTTCCGAAGTGTCGTTGCTGACCGACCAAGATTCTGATGACGATAGCGAAGAAAAGGTTACATTGATGACCGTTCATGCAGCAAAGGGATTGGAGTTCCCGGTTGTCTTTGTGGTTGGACTTGAGGAAGAACTCTTCCCCAGTGCTATGTGTCTCGATTCTATGCGTGCCATCGAAGAAGAGCGTCGTCTGTTCTATGTGGCCATAACTCGTGCCGAGCGCCATTGCTTCTTGAGTTATGCCAAGTCGCGTATGCGCTATGGAAAGATGGAGTTTGCAGCTCCCAGTCGTTTCTTGAAGGACATTGATGTTCGTTATCTCCGTTTGCCGGGACAAATGGCCTATACTCAGCGCGAAGAGCCTCGTGCACCTATTTTTACTAAGATTCAATCAGAAGCTAAACCAACATTTACTCCTTCCACACCACGCAATTTAAAACCAGTTGCTGCCGCTGCCGCTACTGCTTCTTCGCAAAATATAGCATTGTCCGTGGGGCAATACATCGAACACGAACGCTTTGGTTTGGGCGAAGTGCTGAAAGTAGAAGGAGAGGGGGATAGTGCAAAAGCCCTTATTCGTTTCGAAAATGCCGGTGAAAAGCAACTATTGCTTCGCTTTGCACGCTTTAAGATAATCGGATAACTCTATTCTTTAGTCTATCAAGTGTCAGATAAGACAAAGCCTTTATTTCTTCTTAATTTTTAATTCAAAATTCATAATTTATATTTATCTTTGCTTCGTCTTCACGCCGATGCTTCTGCTTGAAGCGTGGGCGGTGGGGACAGACATATAGATAATGGCGTATTCATACGCTTTGGTTTTGACGATTCGAAGTCCTGAGAAAATTTCAAATGCTGTCAAGAACAAAGCAACGAAGGCGCACGTTGGGTATGTTTATACATATCTTTATTATGACAGATAGCCAATGATGTATCTACATCGTTGTTATCTTCGTATATAATAATGTATTGTTATCATATCGGCGTGAAGTTCTGAGTTGCTCGTTTCGACAGCATGGGCAATTCTCAGGCGCCTTGAATCGTGGAGCGAGCGACGAGTGGGCTTCACGTTTTTGTTTATATGGTCTTAATGTCATTATTATTAGCAACTTTCGATGCTGTAGCCCCATCGTACTTAATACTTATTATTATGAAAAATGTAGAGTTCTTGAAGTATGATGCTCCTGAAGTGGAAATCATTGAAGTAGAAGTGGAAAAAGGATTTGCAGGAAGCGGTAACATGGAAGACCCAGAATCTGGTGGTAGTATTTAATTCAAAAAGGGAAAATTTATGAAACGTTTGTCATGGTTGTATGTCCTATTGATGTTTGTGGGATGTACAGAGTCGTCTATTGAAGACAACTTCGTCATAGGAGAAGGTAGTGAAGAGTTTTATGCATCGATAGAAAGTGCAAATTCGCGTACTTATGTGGATGAACAAATCCGTATGCGTTGGCATGCAGAAGATCGTATTACTATATTTAAAAAAGAAACCTATAATCGCGAATTTAAATTTACGGGTAAGACTGGTGCTAATGCAGGTGGTTTTACTCAAGTATCGGAAGATGATGATTTTTATTTTGGTTATGCGGTTAATGCTAATTATGCTGTTTATCCACATTCGACAGATACTGAATTGGATGAAACGGATTGTTTTTTTACTCTTACGATGCCAGCAGAACAGAGCTATGCAGAAAATACTTTCGGACAGAATGCTAATACTATGGTCGCTGTATCTGAAACAGGTAACTTAATGTTCAAAAATGTAGGTTGCTACCTTCGTGTACGTTTGTATGGAGAAAATACTAATATTTCTTCCGTTACATTGACAACCAAGGGGGATGAAGCCATTGCAGGAGAAGCAAAGGTTACTCCTTCCATGGATGGTAACCCCACTTGCGAAATGACGGGTACAGGTAAGAGTATTCGCTTGATTTGTGAAACACCGGTAGCTATCAGTTCGAATGCCGATGCTCCTACGGACTTTTGGATTGTTGTACCTCCCGTAACACTTGCCGATGGTTTTTCGGTAACGGTGAAAGACGAGAATGACAATGCACAAGTGTATGATGTAAACCAATCCTTCACTTTCGAACGCAACAAGTATTACGATATGGTAAGGGAGGTAGAAATAGAAGATATTAAGACTGTTCATGTAGCAACGGCCGGAACACTCCCAACTCTTATCTCGGAAGATGAAAAGGATGGTATCACTTCATTAAAGATTACAGGTGATTTGAATGGCACGGATTTTAAGTTTATTCGTGAAATGGTACTTTCTTCTATTGAAGCTTACGGAGCTAATGGCATAACATATCTTGATTTATCAGATGCGAATATTGTAGAAGGTGGGGAAGCATACTTTGATAGTTATTTTACTAAAGCCAACACGCTGACTGATTTTATGTTTGCTGGTTTTAATTTGCAAAAAATAGTTATGCCAAACTCGCTAACAACAATAGGAGGTGGTGCTTTTTTTGCAAGTTCTATTAAGAGAATAACTATCCCTAAAAATGTAACGAAAATATCTGATCAGGCATTTGTCACCAAAAAGATGACTGAAATTATCATTGATCCAGAGAATACAGTTTACGATTCAAGAAATAATTGTAATGCAATCATTGAGACAGAAACAAATACATTGATTGTAGGTTGTGAGACTTCTGTCATCCCTAACAATGTTACTTCGATAGGTATTAATGCTTTTCAGAATTGCTCTGCCTTGTCTTCAATAACTATCCCAAATAGTGTTACTTCGATAGGTGGTTCTGCTTTCTCCGGTTGCACTTCCTTGAACCAACTTTATTGTTATGCTACTACACCTCCGACATGTGGTTCTAAAGTATTTTATAATAGTAATAATAATGCAACACTTTTTGTTCCTAAAGGATGTAAGTCTGCGTATGAATCAGCTGAAGGTTGGAGTGTATTTACGAATATCATTGAAATGAATTAAGTTGTTTATAGAGATTAAAAAGAAGGCAGATGATTTAGATGCAATTGCATTTGAAAGTTGAAATTGCTTTCCCATTTATGATAATATCAGCGGCTATTGTTTCAGAGAGCAATAGCCGCTGTGTTTTTTGGGGGATGTTACTTGCGACTGACGTAGATTGTAAGTAGTGACTAAAGTTTGAAGTAAGTAGTGACACCTCACTGTAAATATTGCCTTCTTTTTGCGAATATAGCTTCATTGGTCTGTGAAAGTATCTTCGTTGGCTCATAAAGCTACCTTTGTGACCTTACGAAGCTATATTTGCGAAATCATATTCTTTTTTGCTCGCAGCAAAATGGCGATAAGCTCACTGTAAAATGGATGTAAGCACGCAGCAAAGAAGGTGTAAGCTCGGTGCAAACGATTGATAACATGTGGGCTTGCGACGATATAGTGTGTTGTTATATTGGCACAAGAGTGGGGTGATTGTTGAGGAAGGTAAAATGAAGTTTTATCAATTCTTATTAAAAAAGTTCTATAATTGTTTGCAGGTTTGCGGAAAATATCTACCTTTGCAACCGCAAACGCGAAAACGGCTTTGTTTTTGGTTATGCAAATGCGGAAATAGCTCAGTTGGTAGAGCACAACCTTGCCAAGGTTGGGGTCGCGAGTTCGAGCCTCGTTTTCCGCTCTAACGAAAAATGCGCATGGCGCATGTTCTATGAAATAGTGATTGTTGCCCAGGTGGCGGAATGGTAGACGCGCGCGTTTCAGGTGCGCGTTCTGAGAGTCGTGCAGGTTCGAGTCCTGGTCTGGGCACATTCCAGACAGTTTTGCATAATTATGGAGGAGTGGCGGAATTGGTAGACGCGCTACTTTGAGGGGGTAGTGACCGTTGGGTCGTGTGAGTTCGAGTCTCATCTCCTTCACAATTAACTAAAAATTCAAGAGAAAAATCGCAGAAACGCGGACTTTTCGTGCAAGCGAGTGGGAAAGTTTACTTTCACGCAACGAGCGAAGCCGAAAATGCCAAGTTTCGTAGAAACGCGGAAATAGCTCAGTTGGTAGAGCACAACCTTGCCGCAGAAAGAATAAGGTTTCCAACCTTGGCAAGGGAATGCAATACCGAAAAGCAATTTGAAATAATGCGGAAATAGCTCAGTTGGTAGAGCACAACCTTGCCAAGGTTGGGGTCGCGAGTTCGAGCCTCGTTTTCCGCTCTTTAGTTAAGACAGCAAGTGCTGTCTTTTTTATTTAATCGCAATTACAGCCCCTTTAATGCCGAAACTTCTGGCAGATATTTTCAGGACACCACCCTACAGCCCCAGTTTCTTCATTCTTGAATGTATTGCTCCCGGTTTGCGGCGAAAATGTTCAGCGAGTTCCTCTACTGTTGCACCCTCACCCCAAAGAGAAAACAATTCCGCGTCATCATTGTCAGTCCAGGGTGCATATGCATTGGGGAATTCCTGCCTACAGGCATAGACAGAATATCGTGGTTCCCCTGTCAACTGTTTGTAGGCCTTGAGGTATTTTTTCAAGCGTTTTACATCCTTGTCCGACAGATAAGGAAGACGACGGATATCCATATTATCGCTCAAGTCATTGAGTTTTACAGCCACAGCCAATGAGTTACCCTTTACGCGGGCGATAAACTTGTCATAGGGCTCATTTGCAGAAAGTTTTGTAAGACAACGCAATGCTGCAATTATTTCAGCAGAGAAACCTTCGGCCTCAAGCATTTCAAATGTCCAACCGCTGTCCTCGACGACATCGTGCAGTACACCCGCAATCTTCTCTTCAAGACTCTTGCCGGCAGCCATAACACGCAGCGGATGAGTTATATATTCACACCCTGCTTTGTCCAACTGTCCGCGATGAGCCTCGGTCGCTATCTCTATCGCCCTTTCAAGAGTACTCATATCAGCACATGCGGTCCCTGTAGTCCTCGTACCCGAAGACTTTATACATCTCCAGTTCGCCGTTCTCGTGCAGCAGCGCTATGCTTGGGTGCGATATTCCGTTGAACATGTTTGTCTTCACCGTGGTATAATGTATCATATCCTCGAACACCACCTTGTCACCCACCTTCAACGGTTGCGGAAATTTCCAACTTCCCATGTAATCACCGCTCAAGCAACTGTTGCCACCCAAGCGGTATATATTCTCCTCAAATGGAGCACCCTTTACAGCGTCGGCTTCAAGCGATTCGGCACCTGTAACCACCGGCTGATAAGGCATTTCAAGACAATCGGGCATGTGGCATGTAAAACTCACATTCAGGATTGCCGTGCGTATGCCACGACTCTCCACAATATCCACAACCTCGGAAACGAGCGAACCCGTCTGCCATGCAAATGCCGACCCCGGCTCAAGAATGACCTGCAGATTGGGATAACGGCTGCGCAACCCTTTGAGCAGGGCAATAAGGTGCTCAACATCGTAATCGTTGCGCGTCATCAAGTGCCCGCCACCAAGGTTCAGCCACTTAATCTTCGGCAGCCACTTACAGAATTTCTCTTCAATATGCACCAATGTATTTTCAAGTGCATAGGAACTTGACTCGCAATGACAATGGCAATGGAAACCCTCGATACCGGCAGGGAGTTCACCGGGCAGCAGGTCGGCCGTAACACCGAAACGGCTACCGGGAGCACAAGGATTATACAGTTCAGTCTCAATCTCGGAATATTCGGGATTTATGCGTATACCGCATGAAATCTCATGCCCGGCCTCTTTCGTCATAGGATAGAAACGCTCATACTGCGTGAGCGAATTGAATGATATGTGGCTGCTGCAACGCATTATCTCACCGAACTCCTCAATGGTATATGCAGGCGAAAAGGCATGCGCCCTGCTGCCGAACTCCTCAAAAGCAAGACGGGCCTCATGGATTGAACTTGCAGTCACCGAGTCAATATACTCGCGGAAGATAGGAAAACTCTTCCACAGAGCAAATGCCTTGAAAGCAAGTATTATCTCTACACCGGCCTCACGCGCCACACGGCTTATGAGAGCAAGATTCCTGCGCAACAACGCCTCCTCCATGACATAGCATGGTGACGGCACCTTATTTATAAGGTCTTTATCCATTATCTTATACATTATCCAATAATCTTTAGTTTTGCAAATTTAAGCAACAGGGTCTTCACTCCTGCATTCTGGAATTTTATTGTGGCCTTGGCATTCTCACCGGAACCTTCGGTTGCCCGCACCTCGCCCACTCCAAAGCGGTCGTGCTGCACAATCATCCCCACGCTCAACGCTGCGGGGTTGCTCTTGGGAGCATAGAAATCACGCTCCACATCCGATACACGGCGCAGGTTGGCCGGTTTCTGTGTAAAGGCCGAAGCGCTGATTACACGCTTGCCCTGCGCAGGTTCGTTCTCTTGCGCTGCACGGTAACCGGAACCGGCACTCCCTTGCGATTGGTTCCCTTCCCATGAGCGGCGTTCGCCATACGAAGCCTGACGTGCAGCACCGTTGGTAGCACCAAACATGCCACTGCCGCGCCATGACTGTCCGCTTTGCCGGGAGTGTTGCTGCACCCCACCCTGCACGGCAACATATCGCGAATCGATTTCCTTTATAAAACGGCTCGGTTCACAAAAATTGAATTGCCCGAACTTGTAACGGCTTTTGGCAAAGGAGAGCACGCAATGGTCCTTGGCACGGGTTATGGCAACATAGAACAGGCGACGTTCCTCCTCCATCTCGCGCAGCGAACTCTGTGCGCACTGGTTTGGGAAAAGGTCCTCTTCAAGACCCACAATGAACACCGTGCGGAACTCAAGTCCTTTGGCCGAGTGTATTGTCATTAGCGTAACATGGTTACCGTCGTCCACGTCCTTGGCGTCAAGGTCGGTTATGAGCGCAACCTCAGAGAGGAAATCCACAAGTTTATCGTTGCTGTTGCCCTCCTCGCGGCGCACATCGACAAAATCGGCAATGCCGCTCATGAGTTCCTGAACATTCTCCTGACGCGCCTTGCCCTCGACACTATTATCATTGTTGAACTCCATGAACATACCACTCTCCTGCAGCACAAGGCGTGCCGTTTCAATGGCATTCTTCTCCTGTGCATATACAGCGAAGCGGTCTATCATGGCTGCAAAAAGTTGCAATTTGGCAAACGTGCCCTTTGTTACATCAAGCGCAGGTTGGAAAGGGTCGGCGATGACTTGCCAGAAACTCGTTCCACGCTCCATTGCCGCGTCTTTCACCTTCTGCAGAGTCTTGTCACCGATACCGCGTGCCGGGAAATTGATAATGCGTTTGAATGCCTCCTCGTCACTGTTGTTGCATATCAGGCGGAAGTAGGCAATGACATCCTTGATTTCCTTGCGCTGATAGAACGAGAGACCGCCATAAATCCTATAAGGATAGGAGCGTTTGCGAAAAGCCTCCTCAAATATACGCGATTGGGCATTGGTGCGGTACAGTATGGCAAAATCACTGAATTGCAGACCTTCGCGGCGGCGCAGTTCGGCAATCTTGTTCGCCACAATCTCACCCTCTTCAAAGTCGGAATATGCCGAATAGAGCGACAGCGGTTCGCCCTCGCCACGGTCGGAGAAGACCGTTTTCTTTATCTGTTCCTGATTGCGTGCGATAAGACTGTTCGCTGCATTTACAATCATCTTTGTGGAACGGTAGTTCTGCTCGAGTTTGAATATTTTTGCCCCTCCGTAGCGCTCGGTGAAACCGAGGATATTCCCAATGTTCGCACCGCGGAACGAATATATACTCTGTGCGTCATCACCTACAACACATATTGCCTTACGCGCCTGAGTCAGTTGCCACACAATGCAACCCTGCACATAGTTCGTATCCTGGAACTCATCGACAAGCACATAGCGGAAGCGTTCTACATACTGTTCAAGCACCTCGGGCATATCCCTGAAGAGCCTGTATGTATTCACCAGCAGGTCATCAAAATCCATTGCATTGGCAAGACGGCAACGTTCGGCATACCTTTTATATATTTCGTATGTCGACGGTATTTTTGCATGCAAGTCATCACGGCGCAGCCCCTGGTCATTCTCATAGTCATTGGGAGATATAAGGGCACTCTTGGCTGCCGAAATACGCTCGGCAACGGCATTCGGTTTATACACCTTGTCATCGAGTTGCATTTCCTTTATGATACTCTTGACAAGACTGCGCGAATCGGTCTGGTCGTATATGGTAAACTGCGGGTTGTAGCCTATGTGGTGCGCCTCGCGACGCAGTATCTTGGAGAAAACAGAGTGAAACGTACCCATCCACAGCATTGAGGCAGCCCTCTCCCCCACACGTGCTGCAATTCGCTCCTTCATCTCCCCGGCAGCCTTGTTTGTAAACGTAAGGGCAAGGATGGACCATGGTTCATATCCATGTTCAAGCAAATAGGCAATCTTGTATGTAAGTACACGTGTTTTACCCGACCCCGCACCGGCAATCACCAGCGAAGGACCATCGAGATACTGCACTGCGTCAAGCTGTGCACCGTTAAGTTCCTCTTCGTAATTTATCATTCTTGCCAATAATTTCCGCGAAGATAACGAAAATCCCACACATTTCCGAACACTCCCCCGTAAACCTTGTTTAGAAGATATATAAACCCGCAAAAGCACTTACAACCATGAGCAATTTAGTAAAAGAGACCCACACAGGCTTCCAAATGCCTGTACTGCTTTACCCCACAGGCGCATTGGCACCGGTCATTAGCCAGTCGACAATGGAAATGCACTACGGCAAGCACCTTCAGACGTATGTCGACAACCTGAACAAGTTTGTAACAGGCACCGATTTCGAGGACCTCACACTGCGCGAAATCATAATGCAGGCACCATCGGGACCGCTGTTGAACAATGCAGGACAGGTTTTGAACCATTCGCTTTACTTCGAGCAGTTCACGCCCAACCCGCAAGGCAATAACACTCCGGGACACAACCTCAAGGAGTTCATACACTTCGACTTCGGGAATTTTGAAACACTCAAAAAGAAGATGGAGGAAGCAGCCGCTTCACTCTTCGGCAGCGGATGGGTGTGGCTGGCACAGGAAGAAAGCGGCAAATTAAGTATCGTAAGTTGCCCTAACGGCGACACGCCTTTACGCCACAGGATGACACCGCTCTACGGTATTGATGTGTGGGAACATGCCTATTACCTCGACTATCAGAACCGACGCGCCGAGCATGTGAAAAAACTTTGGGAGATTGTAGACTGGGAAATGATCGAAAGCAGACTTGACATATAACCGATTAAGGCGCCAATATTGGCGCCTTAATCGGTTATATGACACTTTGATAACAAACCTGCTATTTGACTTCCTTGAGAAGATACACAATCACCGGCAAGTGGTCACTGTAACCATTCAGCCACACGCCGCCGGCATGTGTGCGCAAGGTGTTGCCCTTGTAGCGGCCCTCCTGCTGGAACATGTAATTGCGTGAGAAGATTTCTGTCTTGTATAATTTCAATGTAGAACGGTCGTTGCCAAGCAGGTTGCCGGAAACCACAATCTGGTCAAAAAGATTCCATTTGCCTTTGTACTTGAGCGTACCGTGCCCCTTCTTGCGGAGGATATTCCACCAAGGATTATAAAGGTCGGTTGCACCTTTCACCTCCTCTTTCTCACGCACGGCACCAAGACACTTCTTCATACTCTTGTTATCGGGGTCATCGTTCATATCACCCATAATGAGTACTTTGGTGTCGGGTTGTTCATTCATTATTGAGTCCTTGAGTTGGCGCACCAGAACTCCGGCGCGTTCGCGCGCAGGGGATTTGGCATAACGTGATGGCCAGTGGTTTACGATAATGTGAACCACTTCGCCGCCCATTTCGCCGCTTACGATAAGAAAACCACGGGTCTTGTATGTAGTGTCGTTATCTTCGGTTGTATAAGGGGCAAGTTTCGAAGCAATGGGTTTAAAGAGTTTAGGATTGTAGAGCAAACCGCAATCGACGCCTCGCCTGTCGGGGCCCTCGATATGTACGAAATCCCAACCACGCGGAGCAAGAATCTCGTGATTCACAAGGTCGGCCAGCACACGGCTGTTCTCGATTTCCGAAACGCCCACCGCCGCCATTCCTACCGGAACGACATCAGTACCCATTTCATTGAGCACCGTGGCCATATTCTTGAGTTTATTGGTATACTTGAGGGTTCCCCACTTGTTTGTTCCGTCGGGCAAGAACTCATAGTCATTCTT
>JAGBWA010000108.1 GCA_017630035.1 Bacteroides sp. | reverse complement strand
TTCATCTGGCGGTCCGAGCCCGTGTCGCGACGAATCTCCTTCAGCACACGCTTCTGCGCATTGGTTAGTTGGAAAGGTAGATTCTCTTGATAAAAACTGTTGAACACATCGCCCACCTTCGAAAAGAGATAGCCGCGATACTTGCGTTGGCGGTCTTTGGCATAGCGAAGAATGTTCAGCTGGATATAGAAAAGTTCTTCAAACTTCAAGCGGTATTGCGCCTTACGCAATTGGTCGGCATTCTCAGGGAAATGAACGGCACGCAACGCATCCGTAAGCGGCATCAATCGATAGGCCGAAATGATTTGCGGCGTAAGTGTTTCGGGCAACGGCTCTTTGATTTGTTGCATCAAGCCGTGCATAATCTTCTCGATGGCATGCGAATTAAGCATACCGCGTTTCATCTTCTCCGACGTATTGTAGTAAGGTTGCAGCCCCAACGAGCCGCTCTTCTGCTCAGTAGTTTCGTCAATATCGGGATGTGCGATGTTAACCCGTCCGTTAAAGATCGTTGGGCGGCCAAACACGATATATTCCTTATTCAGTTTATACTTGCCCGTGATGTATTTGATGCCGCGAAACCAAATCAAATCCACCACCCCCGTGCCATCGGAGAAGTGGGCAATCAGTCGGCGTTGACGCCCCTCACCGGCCGATTCAAAACTCAAGATTGTGCCGCGTATCTGTATATAGGGCATAGTGCCCGTAATCTCGCGAATAGGATAAATGCGACTACGATCGACATACTTGTAGGGGAAATAGTACAACAAGTCGTTAAAGGAGTAGATATTCAACTCCTTATTCAGCATAGCCGCCCGTTGCGGCCCCACCCCTGGCAGATACTTTATGTCGCGTGTAGTCAGATCGAACATCTATTTCTGAAGAATTGTTTCGGCTATTTTCAAATCAAACGGAGTGGTTATCTTGATATTCTCTCGGTTGCCCTCGGTCAGGTGTATCTTTCCGCCGTATGCCTCCACCACCGATGCATCGTCGGTAAAGCCGGGGATATAAGATTGATGATAGGCTTGCTTCAGCAAAGCCACATCGAACACTTGCGGGGTTTGTCCCAACTTATAGAGGTTGCGGTCAACCGTCTGGCTATCATCCCCCTGCACCATTCTGATGGTTTCCACCACATCTATCACCGGCACAACGGCCTTATACCGGGCAGCTTCGGCATAGCAACGGCGAATCACCTCAATCGATGCAAACGGACGCACGCCATCGTGCACACCCACCAAACCCGCTTCATCCACCAATGCCAAGCCGTTCTTTACAGAGTGGAAACGCGTTTCGCCACCATCGGCCACTTGGTGAGGGATGGTAAAAGCATGCGTTTCGCACAACGATTTCCAATAAGTTTGTTGCGATTGGGGCAACACCAATATCAAGCGCATAGCAGCATCTGCCTTGTGAAAAGCCTCCAACGTATGCATCAACACGGGCTTACCGCCTATGGGCAAGAACTGTTTGGGAAGGTCGGCGCCCATGCGCAACCCCTTTCCACCGGCAACGATAATAACGAAGTTCACCTGAGAATTAAAAATTAAAAGTTAAAAATTAGGTTAGGAAATCATCATGCCGGCTTCAAGCTCTTGACGCATCTCCTTGCTAACAAGCATTTCCACGAGTGTCATAGCAAAAGGGATAGCAGCACCTGGGCCCTTGCCGGTAACGATATTACCGTCTTGTTCAACGAGTTGAGCAGTATATTCCGCACCCTCCAAATAAGTTTCAAAGCCGGGATAGCAAGTAGCTTTCTTACCTTGCAAGATGCCCAACTTACCAAGCACCATTGGTGCGGCACAGATAGCAGCTACCGGTTTACCGGCCTCTACTTGTTTCAGCAATGCCTTGCACAACGCTTCCGACCCGCCCAACGAAGCTGCACCAGGCATACCTCCGGGCAAAAGCAATAGTTCGGCATCACTAAAGTCGCAATTCACGATGTTCTTATCGCAAAACATCGACACGCCATGCGCACCCTTCACTATTTCGTCGTCGGTAACCGACACCATAACTACCTGCAAACCAGCACGACGCAAGATATCTACCGGCGCCATTGCTTCAATTTCTTCGAAGCCATCGGCAAAGAACACATATACTTTTTTCATAACCTATTCGTTTGTTTAATTATTTTCGAGTGTAAAAATAGTGGTTTTATTTGTTACAAACCACATTCGAAGCAAAAAAGTTTATCCCCAATCGTACTCTTCAGTATAATGGTCGTAGATGGGCTTGGTAGTCAAACCATACCTACGAAAAGCCTCGGCAATAAATTGCTGCTCGCTCGGTACGAGTCCTAACTCCATGCGGTAGCAACGATAATATCGTGTGCGCCCAATGGCGGCAATGATGCTACTTTTCAAGGCATGTAGTTGCTTGGCGGGCACTTCATCATACAGATGCTTCACGCCCCAAGCTATCCGAACCTTCTTCAGACTCTTGAAGTGAGCGCATTTCGATGCATCTTCTGGGATGCGACGCGGATTCACAATGAGAACGCTATTGGCTTCGCTCTCTTCGTGTTGTGCCGAGTAGTAGCGCAAACAGTTTTCTTTCAACGGGCAACGTTCTTGATAGCAACGTGCAAATCCAAAAGGAACTTTCATTTAGTTATGAGTTTTGAGTTAATTTCCTAATTCTCAATTTTTAATTCTTAATTTACACAGACGAGGTGATAAAGCGTTCCGTAGCGACTATGACGCGAAGGCAACTTATGCTTCGCCAACGTTCGTCCAAGGAGGCGCACCTTCTTGTCGGAGAATTTTAGGTTACTCTTGGACACCAATCGCTCCATAATCTCGGTAGTAGAGAGCCACTCACCGGCCTCATCCTCGCCGGCGGCACGGAAGTGACTGAAAAAGAGCTGCTCTTCGGGGCTGTTCTGTTCGAACTCGCGGTTGTGTTCAGTCATCACCTGCTCGTCTTCATAGTCGAACCAATAGCGTTCGCCCTGTTCCAACTCGTACATGGCTTGCGCGTATAGCTGCTCGTAATCGATGGGCGATGTATTTATCTGTCCGGTCACCTCCACACAAATGAATCGGCGGCTTCCACTGGGGTCGGTCAGCAAATCTTTTTGGTTACTGGTGGCAATGAACGAAGCATAGCGTTGCATCTCGAGCACAGCCGTTCCGTAGGGTTTGCGCACATTGAGCACCGGTTTCTGCAAGATATGTTTCAGGAACCCTTGTTGCGTCACGCTCACCTGATCGAACTCGTCGATGTTTATCAACGCAAAACGATTCAAGTAGAGTTCGGCATCCTTCTTGCGCGAAAAGTCGATGCTATCGGTGTAGTAGGTACGCAATTCAGGTGGCACCAAATTGCGACAGAAGGTAGATTTTCGCGTACCTTGTGCACCCACCAGCAAGGGCGAAACACTATTGGCATACTTCTTGTTAATGCCTCCACGCCAATGCGCCACCATGTTGAGGAACCAACGATGAAACAGTTCGCGCCACTTGGGATAGTGGCAAGGCACCGTATCGGCCAATGCATCAATGCGATTGCGCCCATCCCATCGCGGCAAACTATAAAGGTAGTTTTCCAACGGGTTATAGGGCGGTACGCGGTTGGAATAGACATAGCGACTGATGTCTCTATCCCACAAGGGAAGCCCCTCGTTCTGCGCATCGAGTGCAATGCTGTTCAATGCCCGCTTATCCATCGGCAGAAATTGGAAGCGATAGGAATAGCGTTCACGATACTCTACCTCGCCTATTTGCGTATTGTAGCGCAATTCATACCGACGCTTCATAAACTCCTCCAGCTGCACAACCAAGCGTTGCTCACGCGGCAACACCGCCCAAGCCTCGAGCGAGCCATTTGCCTCGGCATAAGCATCACGAAAAACGGCGCGAACAACCTCCTCGCGCACCTCGCGATGAAAATGGAAAATGGTGCGACGCACCGATTCTTCTTCGGGCAAACCGGAAGCAGCACAATGTTGTGCCAACAAGACCAATAGGAATTGCCGTTCGTCTTTACGCGACAAGCCATCCTCCTTGCGCGCTTCAATCACCTCTACACGCGCTTTGTGCAGGGCAGTTTGATGCAACATAGCCACTGCATCCATCCGTTCGTAGCCGGGCAAAGCACGTTCCCAAGGCGATTTCTCGTTACGCGAATGCTCCGCAAAACTTTCGGCCGAAGGCATGGCAGAGGGTTGCGCCAAGTAGAATTGCACCGACTGGGGGCGATAAAGCACATCGGGGTCGAACGACAAGCGCGAATAGCCGTCAATGCGCGGCTCGCGCGGCAATATTTGGAAAGGCAAATGCGGTTGGTAGCACTGCACCGCCAAGCGATAGGCATGCGCATGAAACAACTTGGTCTCTTCCTCGGTCGTGGGCAACGTATTGTCGGGGCGCGTAAAGGTAGTCCAAATTTTCACCGAACGACCACTGCTACCCATAAACACACACCGTGTTTGGGGCAATTGCCAAGCGCGTTGCTTCACCAATTCCACCTCCGAGCGGCCCGACAAGGGGCCTACCGTCAGCTCCACCACACCGTTATACTGCTTCAAACAGCGCCCGTTCCTTGTACGGCCATACTCCACCGCCGGCAACACCTTGGGTAGTAAATCCAAGTCGGCGGGTACCTCGTTGGGCAGCACATAGCGCAACTGTGCACGGAAGGCGGCAACCGGTGCATCCTTTGTTTCCTCCTTCATTCGCGCCAACCAATCCTCCACCGTCAGCGTTGTCATGGTGGTTTCGCCATTTCGTTTTTCTCTTAGTTGTGTTATCTTCATGCTACATACTCCTTTTATGCCATAAAGATACAACATTCAGCACCGAAAGTCAAGTGTTTTAGTCTAAATAAATGTTAAATCATCCTGTTTTCACCCCAAAACAGCCATTTACAGCATCCGCTATTTCGGGTATCGTGAAGTGTTTCACCCTATGAAACAAAGTGTTTTGCTTACTAAAACAAAGTGTTTCTACCTATGAAACAAACTGTTTCACCCCATTGAAACAATGTGTTTCATCTGACGGAACAGATAGTTAGCTATGTTTCGTAGGCAACAAATACGCGAGTGTGACATTAAAAACCTTAATATCACACGAATGTCACGCCTAATGTCACACTATAATTTAACATTTCGAATGTTGATAATCAACAATATAACCACACATTTTAACACTTGTGTGACATTGTGACATTGTGACAATAGAAAAATAAACTCTAGAGTTCGCGCGCACTCGCGCGAGATAGAGAGAACCGAAATGTTTATTGGTCTATACTACGAAAGTGCCGTATATGTATTCTCGTATCTGCAAGAGGAAATTGAAAAAGGGACAATACAGTAAAGGTGTGCTACATTAATTAAGTGCATACTAATTACAGCAATAGGTTATAATCGGTTCAAAGGGAACTAACAATTTTCATTTATCGGTTCACAATTGCTTTTTTGTTTTCTGTATTTGCGAATTATAATTACT
>JAGBWA010000107.1 GCA_017630035.1 Bacteroides sp. | reverse complement strand
GCTGTAAAACCACCAAACTCCCCATAGAAGAAGAGAAACCGGCAGATTGCTTGTCGGCAAGAGTGGAATTGGTTGTGCCTACGAGATAAGCTTTGTTTACCGTGAATGGAACATTTAAAATGATAAGTTGCGAACGTGTGCAACTCTCTTTTTTGATGCCTATTTTGCGTAGTGAGGTAGCGCGTGTGGAAGTTACACCCGACGACCTGCTTTTAGTGGATAGAATGGGGCATCGTTATGTACGTACCAATCGAGATGAGTTGAAAGGCATGTTGCCTAAAGATGCTACGTTCGATAAACTTGAAAAACTGATTAAAGAAGCTGCACAACCCGGTGGACGTCGCACATTGTCGGGTAGTGAATTAGGAATACCATCTTTGAACAAAGGTAAAATTACTTTGAGCGATTTCTCTGCGGCACCTTTTACACTAACGCCTACTCAACTCTCTGATAGATATACACAAGTTTCACTCCAAGAAATACTTCAACTATTACTCAGCCTATGAAGCTAAGACTTTTGCTCCTATTATTATTTGCCTTTGGTGTAATGCCACTATTTGCGCAATCCAACAAACTGATACGTGAGTTGGAGCAGCGTCATAGTGAATTGCAGAAACAAATTGCTGAACAAGAATCTTTGCTTACAACGACTAAGAAGGATGTGGGAAGTCAATTGAACGGACTTGCCACATTAACCGGGCAGATTAAGGATCGAAAGAAATATATTGATACATTGACAAATGAGGTCAACTTGGTAGAAAAGGAGTTACATTCGCTCAATCGTCAATTATCAGTATTAGAGCGTGATTTGAAGGATAAAAAGCAAAAGTATGAAGCATCGGTACAATACTTGCAAAAGAATCGTTCTATTGAAGAAAAGTTGATGTTTATTTTCTCGGCCGAAAACTTAGCGCAAACCTATCGCCGCTTGAGGTATGTACGCGAATATGCTACTTATCAGCGTTTGCAAGGCGAAGACTTGAAGAAGAAACAACACGAAACCGACAATAAGCGACAAGAGTTGCAATCGGTAAAAGATGCTAAACAAAAATTGCTTGCCGAACGTGAAGCAGAAAAAGGTAAGTTGGAGAAGCAAGAGAAAGAAAAGCGGACGTTAGTCTCTGCTTTGCAGAAAAAGCAAAAGAATATCCAGTCGGAACTGAATAAAAAACGTCAACAAGCTACACAACTGAACAACCGCATTGATAAATTGATTGCAGAGGAGATAGAACGTGCTCGTAAGGAAGCAGAAGCTGAAGCACGTAAAGAGGCCAAGGCAAAAGGAAAAACAACGGAAAAGAAAACAACTACTACGGCAAAGAGCTCGACAAGCGGCTTCACAATGAGTAAAGCCGATGTAGCACTTTCGTCCGATTTTGCTTCCAATCGCGGTAAGTTGCCTATGCCTATAACAGGTTCTTACATTATTGTTAGCCATTATGGACAATATACTGTAGAAGGGCTTCGCAATGTAAAATTAGACAATAAAGGCATTGACATACAGGGACAAAAAGGAGCGCAAGCACGTGCTATTTTCAATGGAAAGGTTGCTGCTGTATTCAAATTGAATGGACTCTTTAATGTCCTCGTTCGTCATGGAGCATACATATCGGTTTATTGTAACCTTTCATCGGTCAACGTGAAGCAAGGCGATACCGTTGTAACTAAGCAAGAACTTGGCCCTATCTTCTCAAATGTAGCCGATGGCGGTCGCACCGTACTCCACTTCCAGTTGCGCAAAGAGAAAGATAAACTCAATCCAGAACCTTGGCTCAATCGTTAGCCAATCTTTAATCCATCCAAAAGTGATAGGTATAGTGGAATAGCCTTTTCTATTTCACTGATAAGGATATACTCGTCGGCGGTATGCGAACGGCTACTATTGCCTGGCCCCATCTTCAATGAAGGGAATGGCATTAGCGCTTGGTCGCTCAAAGTGGGCGAGCCGAAGGGTGTGCGGCCTAATGCAATGGCTCTTGCTACAATCGGGTGATTGGGTGCAATGTGTGAAGAACTGAGACGGAACGAACGAGCTACCACTTCGCTACTGATATGTTGCTTCACTTCCTCGAAAATCTCTTGATTGGTGTAACATTCGTTGCTACGTACATCGACGGTAAATGTACAACAATCTGGCACTACGTTGTGTTGCGTACCGGCATTTACGATTGTTACGCTCATTTTTACCGGGCCTAATAGGGATGATTCCTTCGGGAAACGATAATCGCGAAACCAAGCGATGTCGTTCAATGCTTTGTAGATGGCGTTTTCGCCTTCGTTGCGTGCGGCATGTCCCGATTTTCCATGAGCCGTTACATCTAGCACCATCAATCCTTTCTCGGCAATGGCGGGGTGCATCTCGGTAGGTTCGCCTACTAATGCTACACTGATGGGAGACAATAGAGGCAATACACTCTCAATACCACCTTTCCCCGATACCTCTTCTTCGCATGAAGCCAAGTAGATAAGGTTGTAGCTTTGGTTGTTACGGCAAAGTTGCATAAATGCTTGTAGTAGGCATACTACGCTAGCTCCTGCATCGTTGCTGCCCAATCCATACAAATGGTCGCCTTCTTGCGTAGCGCAGAAGGGATTGCGTTGCCATCCTTGCACCGGCTTCACGGTGTCGATGTGCGAATTTAATAATAAGGTGGGCTTGTTTGTGTCGAAATTGGGCGATAAGCACCAAACGTTGTTTCCTTTGCGATGTGTACTTATTCCTTGCTTTTCAATGTATTGTTGCAAGCAGTCTGCGGCTTCTGTTTCGTCGCGACTTATCGAGGCAATTCCTATCAATTCCTTTAATAGTTCTACCGCTTCAGTGGTACAGGTGGCTAAGTTATACTCCATACGTTTAATGCTATTTTGTGAAAAACACCGACAAAAGTATGGCATTCCGTTAACATTTCCAACATAAAAAAGCAGATTTCTTTTTCTTTTTTTGCATTTATGGCCGATAGTTTCATTTGAAACCATTATCTTTGCACCAAACAAATATCTATTTGAATATGAGTTATCCTCTTCATCATCTCTCTGTTGTGGTGCATCGCCAGGCCGAGAAATATGGCGAACGTACCGCCATAAAGTATCGTGATTATAAAACTTCGTCATGGATTCCTGTTAGTTGGAATAGTTTCTCCGATACTGTTCGTAAGGCATCGAGTGCGTTGGTAGAGTTGGGCGTAAATGAAGTAGAAAACATTGGTATCTTTTCGCAAAACAAGCCAGAGTGCTTGTATGTAGATTTTGCGGCTCATGCCAATCGTGTTGTTACCATTCCGTTGTATGCAACCAGCTCGTCGGCACAAGCGCAATACATTGTGAATGATGCACAAATCCGTTTCCTCTTCGTGGGCGAACAGTTTCAATACGATGCGGCGTTCAGCATTATGGGCCTTTGCCAATCGTTGCAACAAATCATTATTTTCGATAAGGATGTTCAACGCCATGAACGCGACACTACCTCGATTTATTTCGACGAGTTTTTGAAGATGGGCGAAGATTTGAAACACAACGCTGTTGTGGAAGAGCGTACTTCGCGTGCGTCGAACGACGATTTGGCCAATATCCTCTATACCAGTGGTACTACCGGTGAGCCAAAGGGAGTGATGTTGCATCATTTCAATTATCATGAGATTAACCGTATTCACGATATTCGCCTCACAACATTGGGCGAGGACGAAGTGTCTATGTCTTTCTTGCCGTTGACACACGTCTTCGAGCGTGCTTGGAGCTACTATTGCTTGCACAGAGGTATTATTGTTTGCCTTAACTTGCGTCCGGCAGAGATTGCATCGACTATCAAAGAGGTGCGTCCTACATTGATGTGTAGTGTGCCTCGTTTCTGGGAAAAGGTGTATGCCGGTGTAAACGAGAAGATAGCTTCTGAGTCGGGCTTCAAGCGCAAACTGATGCTCGATGCTATCCGTGTAGGTAAGATTCATAATGTGGATTATTTGCGTGTAGGCAAGCGTCCACCATTGGGCATTCGCTTGAAGTATATGTTCTACGAAAAGACGGTTTATGCACTTTTGAAGAAAACCATCGGTTTGGAAAATGGTAAATTCTTCCCTGTTGCCGGTGCTGCTGTTCCCGATGAAATCTGCGAATTTTGTCACGCCGTAGGCATCAACATGAAGGTGGGATATGGATTGACCGAATCGTGTGCTACCGTATCTTGCTTCCCCGACGATGGTTTCGAATTGGGTTCTGTAGGTAAGATTATGCCCGATGTGCAAGTGAAGATTGGCGAAAACAACGAAATCCTATTGCGCGGTAAAACCATTACTACCGGCTACTACAAGAAGGCCGAAGAAACAGCTAAGGCTATCGATGCCGAAGGATGGTTCCACACGGGAGATGCCGGATACATTAAGGATGATTACCTATACTTGACCGAACGTATCAAGGATTTGTTCAAGACAAGTAATGGTAAGTATATCTCTCCACAAGCATTGGAAACAAAATTGGGAATCGATCGCTATATCGACCAGATTGCGATTATTGCCGACCAACGTAAATTTGTTTCGGCGCTGATTATCCCTGCCTACGAAGTGCTCGAAGCGTATGCTAAAGAGAAGGGCATTGCCTATGAAAACATGGAGCAACTCTTGGCTAACGAAAAGATTCAAGAACTATATCGTACACGCATTGACACGCTACAACAACAATTTGCACACTACGAACAGGTGAAACGCTTTACGCTATTGCCCGAACCTTTCAGTATGCAACGTGGCGAGTTGACCAATACGTTGAAGATAAAACGCTCGGTATTGAACGTAAATTACAAGCAACAAATCGATGCAATGTACCAAGAATAAAGAATATCCCCCTCTCCAAAGGGGGATTCTTTTTTATATACCTCTTTTTTTGTACCTTTGCGCCCAGAAACAAATTAAGTAACCATAAGCAACCCATAACGATGATTACCCTTGAACAACTGAAGGATATTAAAGAACGCACACAAGCGTTGAACCGCTATCTTGACATTGAAGGCAAGAAGATTCAAGTGGAGGAAGAGCAACTCCGCACACAAGCACCAGGATTTTGGGACGACCAAAAGGCGGCCGAGGCGCAAATGAAAAAGGTAAAAGCTTTGCAACAATGGATAGAGGGATACCAAGAGGTAGCTACATTGGCCGAGGAAGTGCAACTCTCTTTCGACTTCTTCAAGGACGAACTGGTCACCGAAGCCGAGGTGGATGAGGCCTATGCAAAGGCGGCCGAAGCCGTTGAAGCACTCGAATTGAAGAATATGCTGCGCGAAGAGGCCGACCAAATGGATTGCGTACTGAAGATAAACTCTGGTGCGGGCGGCACGGAAAGTCAAGACTGGGCTTCGATGTTGATGCGTATGTACTTGCGCTATGCCGAGCAAGCCGGATACAAAGCCGTTATCTCCAACTTGCAAGAGGGCGACGAAGCCGGTATCAAAACCTGTACCATCGAGATTGCCGGTAGCTATGCTTATGGCTATTTGAAGGGCGAGAATGGTGTGCATCGCCTGGTGCGTGTGTCGCCATACAACGCACAAGGCAAGCGTATGACTTCCTTCGCATCGGTGTTCGTAACACCGTTGGTAGACGATACAATCGAGGTGAACATCAATCCGGCAAATATCTCATGGGATACCTTCCGTTCGAGCGGTGCCGGTGGTCAGAACGTGAACAAGGTGGAATCGGGTGTACGTTTGCGCTATCAATTCAAAGACCCCTATACCGGCGAAGAAGAAGAAATCTTGATTGAAAATACCGAAACGCGCGACCAACCCAAGAACCGCGAGAATGCTATGCGCCAATTGCGCTCTATCCTTTACGACAAGGAATTGCAACACCGCATGGCCGAGCAAGCCAAGGTAGAAGCCGGCAAGAAGAAGATTGAGTGGGGTTCGCAAATTCGTAGTTACGTTTTCGACGACCGCCGTGTAAAAGACCATCGAACAAACTACCAAACAAGCGATGTGAATGGCGTAATGGATGGTAAACTCGATGGATTCATCAAAGCATACCTGATGGAGTTTGCAGGTAACGAAGAGTAAAATCTAACAATATATCGTGTAAGGAGGGGACTGAAAGGTGAATGCTTTTCAGTCCCCTTTGCTTTCCCCTTTGATGTGCGTTGTAATTTTTCTCACAATCTTAGCTACAGGCCGTTCCCGCCTAAGGAAACGGCCGTTTCCCTATTAGGAAACTCTCGTTTCCTCGTTAGGGAACGCGCGTTTCCTCGCATGGAAACGGTCGTTTCCACTTGCGGAAATTCAAGGAAACTGCAAGTGCTTGATTTCATGTCCTTTAATATAATTGCTCCCAAAGTCGCTTCTTCCCTTTAAGATATATAGTAGCGATTGTTTTTATAAAAATATTTCTGGATGCTTGCAAAACTGATAAAATCTTCTTTCCTTTGTTCTTGCAAAACCAATAATCTATTGCATCATGGGAAAGAAGAAAAACAAAAAGCAGCATTCTTATACTGCAAAGGAAGAAAAGAAGGCTAAGAAAGTGTTGACTACTATTGGTGTATTGGCACTGGTATTTATGTTTTTAGTATTTATTCTCTTCTCCTCTTTCTGATAGAGATAGTATGTCTCAAGAAATAGAACGTAAGTTTCTTGTAATTGGCGATTTCAAGCAAGAGGCTTTTGCACATAGTCACATTGTGCAAGGCTACATTTGTGCCGCCCGTGGCCGGACGGTGCGTGTGCGTATTCGCGATGATAAAGGCTACCTCACGATAAAAGGAGCGGCCGATGCACAAGGCATCAGCCGCTATGAGTGGGAAAAAGAGATTCCGCTCGACGAGGCACGCGAGTTGATGAAACTTTGCGTGGATGGGGTGATAGACAAAACGCGCTACTTGGTGCGTAGCGGTAAGCACATCTTCGAAGTGGACGAGTTTCATGGCGATAATACTGGCCTGTTGATGGCGGAAGTAGAACTCTCGGCCATCGACGAATCATTCATAAAACCTTCGTTTATAGGCAAGGAAGTAACGGGCGATGTGCGTTACTACAACTCCCAATTGATGATGCATCCTTATAAGGAGTGGGGGGAATAGACATTATTTCCCAGCCAAAGCCAATGTTAGCACGCTGATGCGAATGCCTGGTACCGATTTCAATGCATCGGCGCAAGCAGTAATGGTGGCCCCGGTAGTCATTACATCGTCCAGCAATAGGATGTGTTGATTCTCAAGTTGTTCGGGATGGCGAAGAACGAATATGCCCGATACGTTTTCCCAACGTTCGTAAGTGGATTTGTTGGTTTGTGAGGTAGTGTTACGGAGCCTGACAACACATGTTGTCTCCATGCGTATGCCCGTTGCTCGGCTGATTCCTTTTCCTATTTCTTGACTTTGATTGTATCCCCTTGAGCGCTGCTTACGGCGGTGTAGCGGTATGGGGATGATAAGATCGATGCCTTGAAAGAAACCATCATTTGCCAATTCTTGCCCTACCATAAAACCCATTGCTTGCGCAATGTCCTTTCTTCCTTCGTACTTCAGTTGGTGTAGCACTTGTCGGTAACCGCTTCCTTTTGTGTAATAAAAGTAGGAGGTAGCGCGCTCTATGTCAATCCTTCCCCAAAGCAGTTTCTCTACTTCGTTGTCCTTTTGCAAATGGAGGTCGGTACGCGGTAAGTGTAGGTTGCACGATTGGCACAACACCTTCTCGTCGTCGGTCAGCAAGTTGTTGCACACCACACAACGATGTGGAAACAATAACCGAAACAAGGAATTAATCCATTTGCAAAGCGTAGCCATATCTTCTTCCGTATAGAGTTATAAAAAAAGAAAAGCTAATCGAATCCGATTAGCTTTGTGTCTCTTTCCTCTTTAGTGTGCGGGTGATAGGACTCGAACCTACACGCCTCTCGGCACCAGATCCTAAGTCTGGCGCGGCTGCCAATTACGCCACACCCGCATGTGTGCGCCTTAAAAGCGGGGCAAAGATAAGGAGATTTTTCGGGATTGCAAATTTATTGCATGTTTTTTAGCGTTTTTCGTGCTTCCTCTATGATGTCGTCGTGCAGGGTTAGTGATGTTAGATCGATTTTGATGTCCGGCTCAATGCCAAACTCAATGTGCTTTTTATCGGCATCGAGGTGCGGACTTGCCGAGAAACGTACGCCCCAGCCATTGGGAAGCTCTGATGTAAAGGGCAATCCTGCCCCGCCACCGGTGCGGTCGCCTATCAATACGGCATTGGGCATATAGCGCATAATGTTGGCAAACTCGTTGGTGGTGCTATATGCACTACGATTTGTCAATACAGCTACCGGCTTTTGCCAACGTATGCGGTTGGATGGTTCAACATATACCGGTTTGGGTTGAGAAAACTGGTTATGTCCCGGCCCTGTCTTGTGCATAATGTAGCCGGTATGTACCTTCTCGTTCGTGAATCGGGCAGCAATGCGTTCGGCATAGGTAAGTGTGCCGCCTCCATTGTCGCGCACATCGAAGATGATGCCGTTGCAAGGGGCGAAGTAGGCAAGCATTTCGTCGAGATTTCCTTCGCCAACGGCGCGTGAGAAGTCTTCGTAATATACATATCCGATGTTGTCGCTAAGAATGGTATATTTCATGCCGCCGGCTATGCGATAACTATTTCCTAAGTATCGGTTTTCGATGGTGAGGATGTCGAAATTGCGTGGATAATCCTCGTGCCAACTCCAATAGCGCGACATGTCCGAGGCTGAGTAAAGATTCACGTGTCCGTCCTTCAGCTCGCCAAGCATGTTGCCTAATACTTCGAACAAACCATCTTGGCTCATATCTTCGGTAATCATTGGTTCGTATTTGCGATATACGGCATCCCAATCTATATCCTTGTATTCGAAGAAGCAATATCCTTCGTCCATAATCTTCCACAAGGCTTCGAAGTTGCCTTTTGGAGAGTTGTCGAATTGCTCTTCACGAATACAACCGCTTACGAGAAAGAGTAGGATATATATATATAGGTGTCGAGTCATGTGCGTTATTTTACGATATTAAAGTGTTTCACAAACCCTATCATGAAGGTGTGTGAATAGTTGTGTACCTTGATGTCGTTCACTTTAGCTTGTTGGGCATCCCACACATAGGCGAAGCGCATCGTTGCTTTCCCTACGGGGAAGTCGGCCGTTAGCATTTGTCTCAATGAAGGTTGGTTGTGTAGCGAGGTAAAGTTTATTACGCCATCGGCCTGGCCAAGACTGAATATTTCGTAGTACGATTGTCCATACTCCGGCATAAACATAACTCCCATTAAGGGTAAATTTATTTGGTAGCGTAGGGAGATGGGGTAGTTCTTTATTTTCGTATTCCACACGGCCATGCCCGTTGCTCCGATATTGGCGTATATTCGTGCTTGCACAGGATTGTTTCCATTGCGCATGTTGTAGGTGAACCCACCGTTCAAGTCAGCCAATCCACCGGCCAATAACTTGAAGTTTTCGGTAATGGGGAAATTGTAGTGCAAGGCATAATTCCAATTGGCAAGCATACCAATGGTGTTGTTGTTTTCTATTTGGTTGTGCGTAAAGCTAAGGTTGCTTTGAAAGAAAGTTTGTTGAGTAATGTTTTCCCAACGGCTTTTGCGAATGCTTTCGCGCGACAAGCGAAGGTCGATGCCGGTGTACTCTTGCGGTGAGAGGTAGGTGTCCAATAGGTTGGAGAAGCCTACTCCGTATAGGGTGGCACGCGTTACATCGGCTTGCTTCGTTTGTGCATGTAGCATGCAACTAAACATTAGGCAAACGATAAACAAAATCTTTTTCATAAAGCACCTCTTTAGTCGAACAACTTCATTTGTCCGGTCATTTCGTCCATAATGTCACCTTCGCTTTTTCCTGCATCGGGGTCAAGGTTTTCGGGCTCTTCTTGCGCCTCCGCTTCTTGTACCTGTTCGGGCTGAGGTTTGCGAGTAGGTTCCAATTCGTTGATGGTATCGATTTCGAAGGTAGTAAGGCGTTTACCTTTTGCCTTGAATCCTTTGAGTAGGGCAAACTCTTCTACGTCGATGATAAGTGGTTCGCGGAAAGAGTCGTGTCCGCCAAAGACAACCTCCAAGCGTGGATAGGCTTCGTCGGTGAGCAACAATAGGCGATTGTTTTTGTTTTCGCCCAAATAGTTTTGTTTGCGGTTGCTCGGCTCGAAGTAGAAACGCTTGATGTATGGGTAGTTGTGTTGGTCGGCATCGTGTAGTATAGCAGTCCAAGCTTTGGTAGGGTCGAACTTCTCCATGATGCGGATGTTGTCGTCGTAGTGATTGTTTACATCGAAGTTGGTGGTATAGAAGTCGCCATTGTTCAACACTACCAATATCAAGTCTTCATTGTGGAATTCGCCCAAGTATTCGCCTCGTCCGTCGTAGTTCAAACGCATAATGTCGTAGTCGAACCATACTTGTCGTCCACCCAAGGTAGAACCACCTCGTTGTTTCAATGTGATGCGGTGAACGGGGTTCTTTGTCAGGATATTACCCATTGCCTGACGACCTTTGATGATGACATTACTAAAGTCTTCTTCAAAGATAATGTGGCGGATGCGTGGGTTGGGTTTCAGTGTCACTTTGATTACTTCGGCTTCGCCATTAGGATTGGCGCTGAAGTAGGCGATGCGTGAATCGGGTTCGCCTTGCGTAACGTCGTATTCGCGGTCGCGTACAATAGAGGTAACGTTGAATCGTTTGATGTAGTGGAAGCCATTCTTTCCGTTGCGATACACCACATTGTAGATGGTGCGCGTATCGTTCTTCTTGAAAATGTTGGCGTATAGGATGTTCTTGCCGATGAACTTCTTCTCGGCTACACCGGTAATGATGTAGCGTCCATCGCGGAAGAAGATGATGATGTCGTCGATGTTCGAGCAGTTGCAAATGAACTCGTCCTTCTTCAAACTTGTTCCGATAAAGCCCTCTTCGCGGTTGATGTATAGCTTTTCGTTGGCTTCGATTACCTTGGTAGAGTCGATGGTGTCGAAGTTGCGAAGTTCGGTATGACGTGGAAAATCCTTGCCATATTTGTTTTGCAACATTCTGAACCACTCGACGGTATATTCAACGATATTCTTTAAGTGGCCGTTTATCTCCTTAATCTCTTTCTTCATGCGCGAGATGGCCTCTTCTGCTTTGTCCGAATTGAACTTCAGGATGCGTGCCATCTTGATTTCCATCAGTCGCAAGATGTCTTCCTTGGTCACTTCGCGGATAAAGGTGGGATAGTAAGGAGTCAAGCGGTCGTCGATGTGTTCGCAAGCAGCATCCATTGTCTTGGCTTGTTCAAATTCCTTGTCTTTATAGATGCGCTCTTCGATGAATATCTTTTCGAGCGAGGCGAAGTGAAGTGCCTCTTGTATTTCGCTTTTGCGTATTTCCAACTCTTGGCGAAGCAATGCCAAAGTATTGTCGGCCGATTTGCGTAGCACATCGCTCACGGTGAGGAAGTGTGGCTTTTGCTCGTCTATCACGCAACAGTTTGGGGAGATGCTTACTTCGCAATCGGTGAATGCATAGAGTGCGTCGATTGTTTTGTCGGAAGAAACACCGGGTGCAAGGTGTACCAAGATTTCTACACTTCCCGAGGTGAGGTCTTCTACTTTACGGATTTTAATCTTACCCTTTTCGCTTGCTTTTACAATAGAGTCGCACACGGTTGCCACGGTTTTTCCGTAGGGTATTTCGCGGATGACAAGTGTCTTGTTGTCGAGCTTTTCTATTTTCGAACGTACACGCACTACACCGCCACGCTCGCCATCGTTGTATTTTGATACATCGATGCTACCGCCGGTAAGGAAGTCGGGATAGAGTTTGAACTCTTCGTTGTGCAAATAACTGATGGCGGCATCGCACAGCTCGTTGAAGTTGTGCGGAAGAATTTTCGAAGAAAGACCTACGGCAATACCCTCTACACCTTGTGCCAATAGCAATGGAAACTTTACAGGAAGCGTAATTGGCTCTTTGTTACGGCCATCGTAAGATAGTTTCCATTCGGTGGTTTTGGGATTGAACACTACATCGAGTGCAAACTTGGACAGACGTGCTTCGATGTAACGCGGTGCAGCTGCACCATCGCCAGTAAGGATGTTACCCCAGTTTCCTTGGCAATCGATAAGCATCTCTTTTTGGCCAAGTTGCACCAAGGCATCGCCAATACTGGCATCGCCATGTGGGTGGAATTGCATGGTGTAACCCACAATGTTGGCCACTTTGTTGTATCGCCCATCCTCCATGCGGCGCATAGAGTGCAAGATGCGTCGTTGCACCGGCTTCAAACCATCCATGATATGGGGTACGGCACGTTCAAGGATTACGTACGAAGCATAATCCAAAAACCAATTTTGAAACATGCCGCTAAGTTGGTATTTCACTTTACCATCTTTTGTGTCGGCAGGCTTATAGTCAGAGTGCCCTTCGGGGGCTTGATTGTCGATGTTCTTCAATTCTTCAAGGTCTTCGCTCATAATTATTTGCAGATTTGCCACAAATGTAGGTAAAAAAATTCGGTTAGCCAAACCTACGTGCAGATACTTATTATCTTTCTTTTCAGAAAATACAAGTGAAAACTTCTGTTTATGAAATTACTTTACGTTGCAAAAGAGTTTAAAATTGGATGTTTTTTTCTAAGTTGGAAAAAATAAATTAGACACTATGGAAAATATTTTTTTCTAATAGGGAAAATTTATTGCCCCTTTTCCCTTTTGTTTCTTTGTGCGGGAAAAATATTTACAATGGGGGGGGTAAAATGATAAAATCGAATTGCTTTTATGAAAAATAAAATGTGAAATAAAAAAAGGAAACAATCCATTCTTGATTCCCCTAACGAAAAATAGAATGGTTGTCTCCTTTGGCACTAGGCCTATGTTGTTATTAAATAAAACATCATTATATGCATGTTTTTATTTACCTATACTTGCTCTAAATTTAGAAAAATCATAGATTAACCATAGTAGGAGGGCTATAGGTATGGATGCGAGTATCAATACGATTGCAAGTTTCATAGTCGATATATCCATGATAATTGTTGCAAAGGTATAACGGACTTGCAGATTTAGCAAATTATCTTACCAAATAATTTATTTTGTATTTTTGGTGATACCTTTGCTGAATGTGGAAATACAGTATGCTTCGTATTAAAATATCTGAACAAACCAGTCTTTAAGGCGAAATTAATAGGCCATTTATGAACTCTTAAAATAACTTTTCCTACTAAAAAATCCTATAAATAAGGTAAGGTTAGAGCGAATAACCGGATAAATCCTTATCTTTGTGCCGTTTTTAAGCGAATAAAAATAGTAATCAAACATAAAAATACCACAAGATGGCTCAAGAAGATGTATTTAAGAAACTCGTATCGCATTGCAAAGAGTATGGTTTCGTATTCCCAAGCAGTGAGATTTACGACGGACTCGGTGCCGTATATGACTACGGACAAATGGGTGTAGAATTGAAAAACAACATCAAACAATATTGGTGGCAAAGCATGGTGTTGCTGAACGAAAATATCGTCGGCATTGATAGCGCCATCTTTATGCACCCAACTATTTGGAAGGCAAGCGGACACGTTGATGCCTTCAACGACCCATTGATTGATAACCGCGATTCAAAGAAACGTTATCGCGCCGACGTACTTATCGAAGACCAATTGGCCAAGTACGACGAAAAGATTAACAAGGAAGTAGCTAAAGCAGCTAAGCGTTTTGGTGAAGCCTTCGACGAAGCACAATTCCGTGCTACAAATGGCCGTGTTCTTGAATATCAAGGTAAACGTGATGCACTTCACGAACGCTTTAGCAAGGCTTTGAACGATAATAACTTGGACGAACTTCGCCAAATTATCCTCGACGAAGAAATCGTATGTCCTTTGAGCGGTACACGCAACTGGACAGAAGTGCGCCAATTCAATCTTATGTTCTCTACCGAAATGGGTTCAACTGCCGATGGCGCTATGAAGATTTACCTTCGTCCGGAAACAGCTCAAGGTATCTTCGTAAACTACCTCAACGTGCAAAAGACAGGCCGCATGAAGGTGCCTTTCGGTATTGCACAAATCGGTAAAGCTTTCCGTAACGAAATCGTAGCTCGTCAGTTCATCTTCCGTATGCGCGAGTTCGAACAAATGGAAATGCAATTCTTCGTAAAACCAGGTACTGAACTC
The DNA here is from genome assembly GCA_017630035.1 of Bacteroides sp. GTDB lineage: Bacteria > Bacteroidota > Bacteroidia > Bacteroidales > Bacteroidaceae > Bacteroides. The sequence goes on along the minus strand of JAGBWA010000107.1, from coordinate 38,406 downwards.
GATTGGTTTGCTAAGTGGAAAGAAACACGCTTGAAGTGGCACAAGGCACTTGGCTTTGGCGACGACCATTATCGTTACCACGATCACGATAAGTTGGCACACTATGCCAATGCTGCTACCGACATCGAATTCCTTATGCCATTCGGATTCAAGGAAGTAGAAGGTATTCATAGCCGTACAAACTTCGACCTTTCACAACACGAAAAGTATAGCGGAAAGAACATCAAGTACTTCGATCCAGAAACCAACGAAAGCTATGTACCATACGTTATCGAAACATCAATTGGTGTCGATCGTATGTTCCTCAGCATTCTCTCGGCTTCATACCAAGAAGAAAAGTTGGAAAATGGCGAAACACGCGTTGTGTTGAAGTTGCCTGCAGCATTGGCTCCTGTTAAGCTTGCCGTAATGCCGTTGGTAAAGAAGGATGGCCTTCCTGAAAAAGCTCGCGAAATCATCAACGACTTGAAGTTCCACTTCAATTGCCAATACGACGAAAAAGACTCTATCGGAAAGCGCTATCGTCGTCAAGATGCTATCGGTACCCCTTATTGTATCACCATCGACCACCAATCGTTGGAAGACAATATGGTTACACTCCGCAACCGCGACACTATGCAACAAGAACGTGTTGCCATCAGCGATTTGAAGAACCTTATCGCCGATCGCGTTAGCATCACAAGCCTACTTAAGACATTGATTTAATCAGCAATATGGCGCACCTCTGTCTCTTATATATAGGGGCAGAGGTGATGCCTTAAACATACATAACATAACGAATGAAAAAACTCGCAACACTTGCACTTATCTGCTGCACCACACTCTTTGCATTCATTGCATGCGACGAGGTGGAAGAAACATCCGTTTACGATAATTGGAGAGAACGTAACGAAGCCTTTGTCGATTCGTTGCAACAAGTAGCCGGAAACAATTTCGTTGCTACCGTTGAGCAAGCCGACAATATGGTGTTGAACACCCTTTATGCGGTGTATGTTTCTTCGGTCAGCACCAATAAAGACGACCACTACATCTATTGCAAAAAACTTACTGCTAACCCTACCGGTAAGCGTCCATTGTACAACGATACCGGTGTGAAAGCTTTCTACTACGGAACAAATATCTTAGGCAATCGCTTCGATGGTAATTTCGAAGGATATAAATCAACCGATAAAGCTTTCCTCGATGGTAGCAAAAGAATGCCTACCGAATTCGATGCTTCCATGCAATTCTCCATCTCTAACGTAATCCCCGGATGGACAGCTGCTTTGCAATTGATGCGTGAAGGCGAACGTTGGATGCTCTACATCCCACAAGAGTGTGCATACGGCACCAAGAATCATAACGAAATCTTAGGTTACTCTGCTTTGACGTTCGATGTTGTATTGGACAAAGTAATAGAGTGATAAACCACTAAACCATCCATCGGGGTTTGTGCTATCGTGCCAATGTTTAGTTGCAATTCGTTGGCTGCTTCAACCAACAAATCCCGATAGAAGTGGGCTATCGAGCCGCAGAAATGTACTTTGCACGTGCGATAGTCATATTGCATTACATTGCGGCAGAAAAAATCGCTAAATGCATTTTTTACCAACAATTGTATGCTATTATCCTCCATATGCTTGGCTATGAATGGCGAGAAAGTAGCCAAGAAACGATTGGGGAAGGGTTTACGATATACGCGGTCGATGATTTCGGCCGGTGTAAGTTTGTATTCGTCTAAAAACATTTCTTTCAATCCTTCCGTAAGTTGATTCTTCAACAAACTTCCTATAAACAACTTACCAAGCACAGCACCACTTCCTTCATCGCCAAGAATAAACCCTAATGGCGAAACGTTTGCTACAATGTTTTTCCCATCGTAATAGCACGAATTAGAGCCTGTGCCTAATATGCATGCTATACCTGCTTCCCTTCCACAAAGGGCGCGAGCGGTGCCAAGCATATCGCTATTCACCTCAATCTCACCTTCCACACAAATACTTCTTTCTAATGCCTTACGCATCAATTCTATCTTGTCGAAAGCGCACCCGGCACCATAGAAGTAGAGTGCCGACAAGGGTTTCTTAGGCAATTGGGGAGAAAGCGTTTTCGTAATCTCTTCTACAATCTCGTCTTCGCTTTGGAAGTAGGGATTCATTCCTTTGGTTTGTACGCGTAATACGACCTCGTTCTTATCTATCAAACACCAATCGGTTTTTGTCGAGCCGCTATCTGCAATCAGTATCATGTTGAATTATGATTTATGAGTTAATTTTCCAAAATCTTCGGGAAGAATGCGTTTTACTATCAGTGCGGCTATAATGCCGGGGATAGTACAAATACATACCCATACAAAGAACCAATTGTAGCCAATCAATTCTTGTATCCAACCGGCAGGCATACCCGGAAGCATCATGCCCAACGACATCAGGCCGGTGCCAATGGCATAGTGTGCCGTTTTGTTCGGCCCGTCGGCTATATATATAAGGTAAAGCGTGTAGGCGGTAAAGCCAAAGCCATAGCCAAATTGCTCGATGGCTACACAAGTGGCTACAATCCACTCTTGGCTTGGCATAGTCGTAGCTAACCATACATAAAGCAAGTCGGGTAGGTTGATGGCCAATGCCATGGGTAGCAACCAACGCTTAAAGCCGTGGCGCGACACCAATATGCCGCTTACAATACCTCCAAGCAACAACCCAATTACACCGATTGTGCCGTAGATGAAACCTACCGATGTAGTGCTTATTCCCAATCCACCGGCACTGCTTGCATCGAGCAAGAAGGGTGAGGCTATCTTAACCAATTGTGCTTCGCCAAGTCGGTAGGTGAGTAAGAAGAAAAGCATCAAGCCGATATGCTTTTTCTTGAAGAAACTAATGAATGTTTTCAGGAAGTTTTCCCACAATCCTTTGCCGTTTATAGCCTCTGTTTTGGTGTCATTTATGGGGCGAGGCAAGATATAGCTATGGTAAAGTGTCAGGGCAATGAATAAACCGGCCATGAAGTAAAATACCAAACTCCAAGCAAGTGGTATATTTCCGCTTCGTTGTTCAATCCATCCGGCAATCATCACCAAAATGCCTTGTCCAAAGATATTGGCAAAGCGATAAAAGGTGTTTCGGATGCCTACAAAGAAGGATTGTTCGCCTTCGCTCAAGCCAAGCATATAGAAACCATCGGCCGAAATATCGTGTGTTGCACTACTGAAGGCCATCAGCCAAAAGCAAGCAAGCGAGGCTTGTACATAGAAATGTGTAGGTATAAAAAAGGCAATCCCCGCCATTGCTGCACCAATAAGTGCTTGCATGGTGATAATCCACCAACGTTTTGTTTTCAGTAAATCGACAAAGGGACTCCATAGTGGCTTGATTGTCCAAGGAAGGTAAAGCCACGAAGTGTATAGGGCTATCTCCGTGTTGCTCAATCCCAATCGTTTATACATAATCACGGCAATGGTGATAACCGCCACGTAGGGCAATCCTTCGGCAAAGTATAGCGAAGGCACCCATTTCCATGCGGATGTTTTCGAGGTATGTAATCTGTCTTTTTCCATACGTTTTAATAGATTTTTTCAATGTCGGCACCCGGGTAGTAGTGCAAAAGAATTTCGTCGTAGCTATATCCTTGCTCGCCCATCACGGCGGCGCCTATCTGACAAAGGCCTACGCCATGTCCCCATCCTGCGCCTACTATTCGGTAGCCCTGCGGAATGCGTTCGGCAGATGCACCGAGTTTGTCCACCACAAACGCTGAACTATATAGGTGCGATTCGGATAGCGTGCGCCTTATCTCCAACTCTTTCCCGATAACCATCGAGCGTTTGGTGCCTACGATTTTCAGCTTCCAAAGTCGTCCGCTCGTGCCGCGTGCTATGGGTTGAAGGTCGATGATTTCTCCAAAATCAATGCCTGAGCGTCGGCGGATAAGGTCGGCCAGTTCGCTTTGTGTGTAGCTCACCTCCCAACGGTAGAAGTCGGTTGTCTCTTGGTCGTAGTTGTTCAGTACTTGTCCCAAGATTTGCTTATCAGTAGTGTTGCAAAAGGCCGTAGGCTTGCTTCTAATCCATTTCTCGGCTTCCGCTTCATTGGTCAAGTCGGGTAGGGAAGTATCTGTTTTGCTATCGCGTTGCTTGCTTAGGTAGGGCAGATGTTTCTCTTCCCAACAATAGGCAAACTCCTCGAAAGCCCCCCCGCAACATTTGGAGAAACGGGCATCGCAAATGCTTCCATCGTGCATCAACACCTTGCCTCTTGTTGCTTCGATAGCCTCCCTGACGGCTTGTGTCGATGCGCGTGTAATGCCTTGATAGCGTTGACAATGGTCGTCGGCACAAACGTCGTAGAGTGTATGATCTTCGCGGTCGTACCAACGAATCAACTCCTCTTCCGTTTGGTGGCAAGTGGTATAGCAAGCTTGCTCTTCCTTCAATGCCTTGTTCTTATTGATTTGCGCCAAAAGCCAACTGCGTGATATTACCGCATGCGCCTTCAGCAATTCGAGTGAAGCCGTAGCACTCATCTCCGACGAGATGACGCTGGTCAGATAATCCTCCACCCCAACGATGTTCACGGCCGTTATGTTCTCTCCCTCGACAAGTAACTTCAATGCTCCTTGGAAACGTTGATTCTCCTTGCGCTCCCAATGGAAATGGATGCCAATTGTTACCTCTTCCAACTCGAACACACAAGTCGAGCGCGTAGGAAGAAAAATCAGTTCATCGTATAAGTCGCCACCCCACTCAATCTTTCCTGCTTGATAGCTTGCCGTTTGCTCGCCAACAATTTTCCCTTTAGGAGAAATAAATTTTCCGTTAAGGGTAAATCTTATTTCCTTTCCGGAGAGGATGCCTACCGCTACTTTCGGCTCTTGGATGCGTTTGCAAATTTGCGCCACCTCTTCTGCGTTTAGGCACACCTCGGAAACAATATTTTCCGCCATTTCATCGGTGATTTTCTCAAAATCTTCGGCAATGGGCAGGATAAGTACACCACCCAAATCGACCGATGCCGGGCTACATAATAATTGCTCGTTGCCCTGAGCCGTGTAGCATGATGGCCGATGTTTGCGTCTTAGCAAAATGTAAAGTATCCATTTCCCCTCGTCGTACATAGCCAAGAGATTCATCATTGGCTCTTCATCGGCCGGCAATGTAGGTAGGTTTTGATAGATGTCGTTGAACAACCGTTCGGCATCGTCTATGCAAGTCGATTCTATAACCAATGTGTTGCGCAGTGCATCGTCCATGCGCCAAAGCGTTGCGTTGCCTTGTTGCACTATCTTTTCGCCTTTTCGTTCTTTCCAATCGGTTTCTATTGGCATAAATCCGCGACTACCGGCTTGGAAGTGCATGTGGTCGGGTGCCGAAGCCCCACATCGTGGGCCGTTGTAGAAGATAGTAAAGTCGGGCAATGCTTGTGCCAATTCAAGCATATCGTGTATCCTACCTTCAATAGCCTGTTCGGTGTGAGTGGTGTCGGGTATCGTAAGGTGTTTGGGGAAGATGGGGTAGGGATTTACCAATACTTCGTAATGCTCTTTGAAAGGGATGCCTCGTTGTTCGGCAGGCCGATTGCTTGCACAAAGGAAACACTTGCGCGCTTGGATAGATTGGACATCCGTCTTTGCGCCCGACGAGGCGATGCGTGCCGGGTTGTATTGCACCTTGTAGGCAATGCCACCTACGTGCAACTGCTTCACGCAAACCGCGCCCAGTGCTTGGTAGTTGGTTTGTGCAAGCGGCCATTCGCTCAATTGCTCGGACAATAATCTTGCTACCTTCTCCTTCATGCTTGTTGCTCTTTATTCAGTTGGATACGCGCCTCCAGTTCCCACGTGCGGATGCGGTCTTTATATAGGTTGTTGGCATTTGTCTTGGCAATGTCGAGTGCCGCATCCGAGTTGCCTTCCCATCGGCGACATAGATACACCACGTCATACACACGTCCTATCTGATAGCGACGACTAAAGCGCAAGCCAAGCGCATAATCTTCGCCATAGCTGGTGTTGGGCACCTTTATTTGGCGCAACAATGGTGTGTAGAAGGCACGTGGCGCACCAAGTCCGTTAATGCGTAGGGCATTGTTTCGACCATTCTCGGGCGTCCACTCGCGGTGGTCGATAATACCTGGTGGAAGCATCTTCATCTCAAAATCGGTCATCATGTAAGTGCCCACCACCATGCCGCATTGTTGTTCGTAGAAGGCCCTTACCATTATGCTTAATGTGTGCTCGTCCTTATACACATCGTCGCTATCCAGTTGGATGGCAAACTTACCGCACTTTGGATGATGCACCCCCATATTCCAACATCCGCCAATGCCCAAATCGTTGCGTTCGGGGATGATGTGTATCACCCGCTCGTCGGCCTTAAACTCGTCGATAGCCTCCGAGGTGCCGTCGGTAGAGTGATTGTCGATAATGATTAGGTTGAACTTAAAGTTGCATTGTTGCTTCAGCACCGAATGGATGGCATCGCGAATGGTGCGTATGCGGTTGCGCACCGGTATAATGACCGATGCTTCGTATTCAAACTGCTCTTGGTCAAAATCTATTGGTGTGAAACATGGCTTCAAGTAGCCGCCAATCTCCTTCAAGTGCTCGGTGCAAGCTTGCTCCATCTCTATCTGTCGACTACGGTTGCGCGGATCCACATAGTCGAATTGCTTCTCCCCACTTTTGCGAATGTCCGTTTCCACTTCGGTGTAGAGGTATTCGTTAATGTGTACCAACTTCTCCGTTTGCGAAAGCTTCAAGCGCAGGTCGTATAGGCCGGCATATTGATATTCGCTTTTCATCCGCTCCGTGGCCGCTTTCAGTGCGCTTGTCTTGAATAGCATCACCGAACCAAAGTCGAAATCATCGCGCAATGCCCCCTTTTGATAATCAATGACCGGTGCGGCTATCTGCTTACCTTCTTTTAGTTGGTAGTGGTCGGCATACACCATGCCAGCTTGGCTATCTTCGGCCAGTTGTACCATGCGCTCCAATGCGAACAACCCCAACTTCAACGGGCTTCCTTTGGTGTATAGTAATGTATAATTGGCTTCGGTTGTTTCTCCAATCCACTTCATGGTGGCCGACGATTGCGGCTTGTCTATCCCGATGGGGTAGATGTGACTCACCAATGCACATTGCTCCAATTCGTGTCGGGTTGCATTGAAATCTTTTTCGTTAACTAAGGGGATAAAGCAATCAATCATTATGATTTATGATTTATAATTTATGATTTCTTTTAATTCTCAATTTTTATTTTTTAATTGAAGCATGCTCAGTAGCAACGCCGTAATGGCACCATTGATAATGAGCAGTTCGAAACTTATTTGATAGCCGCCAAACCATTTTTCGCTATTGCTTTGAAGGATGTAGCATATAATGGGCGAGGCAATGGCCGCTACGGGTACCCACTTGTCGCGCACCGGCTTGCGGCATGCCAACCCAAAGAAGAACATACCCAAGATGGGGCCGTAGGTGTAAGATGCCAAGCTATACACGGCATTGATGGCACTATCGTTGTTCAGGTAGTAGAAGGCGATGATAACCAATACCATCAGTGCCGACATGGCCACGTGCACACCCTTGCGCGTTTTGGTAAGTTTGACTTCGTCTTGTCGCTTGTTGGCTTCCAAAATATCCACCGTGAACGAAGTGGTGAGGGCCGTAAGCGCACTACCGGCGGCGGAGTAAGAGGCGGCTATCAGTCCGATGATGAAGACAATGCCCACAAACGTGGGGAAACCTTCGCTCCACACTACGGCACTGAACAGAGCATCACCGCTCACCTCGCTACCGGGCATGTTAGCCTCTTGGTAGAGGTAGAGCAACGTTCCCAATAATAGGAACAGACCGATAAGGAAGATTTGTATAAACGAACTGAGTATCATGTTCTTCTGCGAATCGCGGAAGTTCTTGCAACTCAAGGTACGTTGCATCAAGTCTTGGTCGAGGCCCGTCATGGCAATAATCATAAACACACCGGCCGCGAATTGCTTCCAGAAGTAGCGAGCATCGTTGGGGTCGTCGAAGAAGAAGATGCGGCTGGTGGGGTGGTCGGCAATAGCTGCGGTCATCTCGCCAAAACCGTAGTGCAGGTTGCCAGCAATCACGAAGATGCAACAAACGATAGAGGCTATCAAGCAGAAGGTTTTCAACGAATCTGTCCAAATGAGCGACTTCACCCCTCCTTGGAAGGAGTATAGCCAGATAAGGGCCACCGTCAGCACCACGTTCATGGCAAAGGGGATGCCAAGGGCGTCGAACACCAAGTTTTGCAACACTACACATACCACGAAGAAACGCACCGAGGCACCCAACATCTTCGACACGAAGAAGAACCAAGCCCCCGTGCGGTAGGTAGAGAGGCCGAAGCGACTTTCCAAGTAGCCGTAAATGCTGAGCAGGTTCATGCGGTAGAACATCGGTATCAGTACCAAGGCAATGATGATGGAGCCAACGAAGAAACCGAGCGTCATCTGCATGTACGAGTAGCAGTTGGTGGCCACCGAGCCGGGCACCGAGATGAACGTTACCCCCGATATGGCGGCACCAATCATGGCAAAGGTGGCCATGAACACCGACGACTTGCGGTTGCCGGTAAAGAAGCCGGCGTTATCGGCCTTGCGACCGGTTATCCACGATATGATGAATAGCAATGCAAAGTAGCATGCAATGGTAATAAGTACAATCCAAGCGGTAGACATTTGATTTATGATTTATGATTTATGATTTAAGATTTATGATTTATAATTCATAAATCAAGTACGGTTTTCGTTGCTCTTTAAACTTCGCTACATCCTCTTGCCAGGTAGCGCGAATCTCCTCGGCACTCTTCCCTTCGATAATCATCTTCTTCACTTTGTCGGTGCCAATCAGCAGATTGAAGAACGAGGTAAAGAATTTATCCCCCATATTTAGGTTGCGATAGGCGTCAATCACGTAGGTCAAATCCAACCCTTTCGCCCAAATGGCTTCGTTGCTTAAGTTTCTTAAATCTACCCCATGACACAACTTATTTTCTTGCGGTGGATTCTTGGCACCCGCTTTGCTTCGGGGTGTGAAACTGAAGTCGTATCCCTTCATGTCGGGGTGTCCATACACTTGGAAGGGCATGTCGGTGCCGCGTCCTAAACTGACGGGTGTGCCTTCGAACAAGCAGATGGAAGGGTAGAGATAGATGGCCTTCATGTTGGGCAGATTGGGCGAGGGCGCAATGGGCAGTTCGTACAAGGTTTGGTGTGTGTAGTTCAGGCAGGGGATAACGGTGAGTCGGCATTGTCGCTTTTCGGGCAACCATCCTTCGCCATTCACCATGCCGGCCAATTCGCCCAGTGTCATGCCATGCACCACGGGGATGGGTAACCAACCCACGCCCGACTTATACCTCATGTCCAATATCGGGCCATCCACATAATGTCCGTTCGGGTTGGGGCGGTCGAGCAATAACACCTCTCGGTTATGTTCGGCACATGCGTCCATCAGTCGGCACATTGTTATATAATAGGTATAGAAGCGTAGGCCCACATCCTGTATGTCCATAACTAAGATGTCGAATTTCTGCATCGAGGCCGTGCTGGGTTTGTTCCCCTTGCCATCGTATAGCGACAAGATGGGCACGCCCGTCTTCTTGTCCACCGAACTTGACACATGCTCGCCGGCATCAGCATTGCCGCGAAAACCATGTTCGGGCGAGAAGATGGCCGTTACGTTCACACCGTTCTCTATCAGCACATCTAATAGATGCTTGTCGCCCACCATCCCTGTGTGATTGGAGAAAATGGCCACTCGCTTACCTTGAAGCAAGGGCAGATATTGGGCGGTTTGTTCAGCCCCCACCACCACGCGCTCGGCCGTTTGCGCTTGGCAAGCAAGCAACGTGCAGCATAGGGAAAGAATCAGTATAAGTAGTCTGTTCATAGCTGTAGTTTTAAAGATGGTGTAAAGATAGTGTAAGCTGAGCGGAATGCCAAATTTATTTAATCATTTTTACGCCCTTCTCAACAACCTGCCGAAGGTGAATCCTATCTCCTTAAAATTTTGACTTAAGGGTAATTTTATTTTTCGTTAAGGGAAAATGAAATTTAACTGATATCTGTAAGCAGAAAGCTTTTGTGATAAGTTTGAGAATTTATTTTACATAGTAGCAACCACCTCCAACTTGCTACACTTTGTCAAATCCGAAGGCATAATGTATTCTCCCCTCATGCCGGGGAGGCTTACATCCGTGCGACGGCCTTCACTGATGGAGATGCCCACCAGGCCATAGACGTATTCGATGAGTTCGGTGCAATAGAGGGCGGTGGTGTCGTCGAGGTTGTAGTCGTGATCGAAGGGTATTTGCTTTTCGCTAAGTCGTAGGGCATGGTTGGCGGCGATGGATTTCAACGAATCGCTCACTTGCAGACGGTAAATGCCCGCAACGCATTCGGTGTATCTGCCGATAAAACTCCGTGCGTCTTCGCACTTCACTCGGTCGAAATCGCCTTCGAAGTCGTGCTCGTGGGGCACGGCATGCACTATGTAGGGGACACTATCCTTGTATACCACGATGCCTACATGCGAGTAACGCCCTTCTGTATCGGCCATCGTCACAACATGGCCCACAAAGCCGGTGCCTCGGCGGAAGAGCAAGTCGCCCTCTTCGAGGTGCATAAGCAAGCTGTCCACATCGCTATGTGGATTTACTTGTTGCCTCTTGCATCCTATTGTTAGGACTAAGAATAAACAAATCAGTATGGCTACAAGGTATTTCTGCATTGTGTATGAAAAAGGCGGTATGCATCTTGAACACACCGCCTTATTGTGATTTATACGGATTACTTATCCATGGCAAGTTTCCATTCGTCACCGTCGAGCTTCATTTCAGCTTTCTCGGTTTCTTCCGAACCATCACCATACGTAATCTTCAATTCGACAACGGCCGATTTTCCATCTTCTGCAATGGTTTCGCTCAAGGCCTCTACGTTCTTTATACCACCTTTCTTTTCGAATTGTGGAGCAGCCTTTTCTTTCAGCAAAGATGCAATCATGGCCTTGCTTTGTTCTACCTCTTCGGCATCAGTGCTTTCGTAATACATGTTTTCGGCTACGGCATCGTATTCGCCATCAATAACCATTTGATACACTTCGACCGCTGCATCCGATGGAGAAGGGCTACCACATGATACCATAAACAATGTTGCTACTACAGCAAAAATTGACAATACTCTTTTCATACGCATAGTTTTTAAGCGTTAATAATGCAAGGCTCTTAATGTAATCGGCAGATAGTCAGAGCCTCGGTAGGGCTATCGCTGATGATTGTTGGTTGGGGCAAATTTAGTGACATTCTTACAAAAATACAATTAGTCACCATCTTCTAATTGAAAGATATCATCTAATCTTTTATCAAATACTTTTGCAATTTTCAAAGCCAATACAGTGGATGGAACATATTTCCCTTGTTCAATGGCATTGATTGTTTGGCGACTTACTTTTACCAACTCGGCCAATTGTTGTTGCGTCATACGTTTAATGGCTCGCTCAACGCGGATATTGTTAGTCATAATAATCTCTGTTAAATTTACTACTATATAACCGCATCTCGTCTAAAACGATAAAGTGTCCAGAAATATCTTGTAATGAATAAAAACAAAAGGCTGAACATATATATGGTCATAAAATTTAAATAAGGGGTACCGAATATAACCAATGTGCAGATTATTAATAATATGCTATTTACCATAATAGCCCATATTAAAGCATTCATTCTGATGCTTGCTATACATTCGTCTTCGTCTTTTTCTTTAGAGAAGCCAATGAATAACATTGAAATCGTTAGGAAAACAACAATGATTTCATCAGTCCAAGAATCGTTTTTTGCTATTGAAAAGATGTTGGTATCAGTTAAGCCGTCAAATAGTGCTAACGTATTAGAACCGTCAATTTCAATGAATGTCCCACCGCTAATTAAGTAACCTACTCCCCATATAAGGAATGGAATAAACAATCCCCAACCAATCTTTCTAAAGACAATTGGAAATAAATAATTAGATTTCATGCTCTTGTTATTTTAATATCCGCTGCAAATGTAATGTATGCTTTACATATAGACAAATATAAATTACATAAAGTTATATATTTATGACTTTTTAACAAACGTATGTTCAATAACGACTATTCAGCGATACAAATACTTGTTTAATCATCCTACCACCTCCCCCTACGGGTACTCCTCCTTCCCGAAGGAGGGGTGCCTTTAGGCGGGATGGTAGGTTAATATTACGTGAATTGTTACGTTCAATAAAAAAGGCTAACTAATCAGTCCTACGACTTCTTAGCCAGCCTCTATTTATAAGTTTTTGTCTATCAGCAAACGCTTACTTTACGTTTCCGTTCTTAATTTCCACCCAATCGCTTTTATTCCAATGCTTTTCCTGACAAGAGGATGTCGAGCAAAGGTTGGTCGGAAATTTGTTTGGTTCGGCTATTCCAAAAGCCGAATCCTGAGTCGTAGTTCCATGTAGTCCATCCAATGCCAAACTCGTCGAATATTGAAATCATGTCCTTGTATAAATTGTAGGCCGGTTCGCGTGGTACTGATGACATAACACCCCATTCGCCACAGAAAAGGGGTAAATCGTATTTTCTTGCCACGTCAACAGCTTGCTTTATTTCTTTTCTAATTACGTCGCGATTCCATTCCTTTATAAACGGGCGGAATGTTTCTTTCTCTGCATCGGGGATGGATTCATATTCATCTTTAGGAATCACTACTCCCGGGTAGTTTATGTTGCCTCTGTATTTACCTATGGGGTCCCAACTTGCTCTGTAGTGAGTCACCGCAAGTGGTTGGTAGTAGTGAAAACTGAGCAGAATATTTCTGTCGCCTTCGGGTATCTTTAGATCTTTGAATGTGCTTACATCTTGCCACATATTCGATCCAATTACCAAAACTCTTTCTGGTTCTAACTTGCGTAGTTCTTTGTGAACTTTAGCAATGAGTTTATTCCATTGTTCGGGGTCGTCGGCCAATGGTTCGTTCAAAAACTCATAGGCCAACCAATCTGTACCGAATCCTTTCAGGGCGTCTGATAATTCCCTCCAAAGCTCAATTAGTCTGTCTTGCGCTTTAGGGTCTTCGAACAATGTATTGGTGCTGCCCTCATGAATAGCATTGAAATAGAAACTTCTTATGATGTGAAGATCTACAATAACCCTCAAATTATGTTTGTGGGCCAATTTAAGTGAAGCATCTAATAACTCCCATGCTTCGGTTAGTTTATTGCCTTGTTCGTCCCAGAATTGCTCTTCGTCAATAGGAATTCTAACGTGGTCGAATCCAAATCTTTTAAGTCTTTCAAAGTCTTCTTCTGTGACTCTTGCCGCACGTCTTTCACCACGAGCTCCGCTTTGTGAAAACCAATGACTAAGGTTTGTTCCGCGTTTAATTTTGAAATCATTTGCATCGGCTGCTTGTGCAAATTGCGATTGCAGCATTATGCATAGAAATGCTGCAATTAGTACTCTCAATGTTTTCATTGTCATTTCATTTTTAAGGTTGATTTATCTTTTGTCTTTGTTGGCAACAAAATTAATGCTTGTTTTTAATATTGTTCAAAGCTATTCGTATAAATTGACTCTGTTTTAATGGATTTTAACTAAAACAAATGCACCCACTTGTGTTTCCACGAGTGGGTGCATTGTGCTTTAACTATGAATGGATTACTTTACGTTCCCGTTCTTAATCAGCCATTCTGCTATCTGTACGGCATTCAGTGCTGCACCTTTCTTAATTTGGTCGCCCACAATCCAGAAGGTAAGGCCATTTTCGTTGGTCAAATCCTTGCGGATACGGCCTACATATACAGGGTCTTTACCAGCCAAGAAGAGAGGCATAGGATATTCCTTTTCGGCAGGGTTGTCCATCAATACCAAGCCTTCGCCATTGGCAAATGCTTCGCGAGCTTCGTCTATGCTGATAGGACGTTCGGTTTCCAACCAAATGCTTTCCGAGTGTGAACGAAGTGCTGGTACACGTACACAAGTAGCGCTAACCTTAATGTCAGAGTGCATAATTTTGCGTGTTTCGTTGAACATCTTCATCTCTTCCTTGGTGTAACCGTTGTCGGTGAATACATCGATTTGAGGGATGAGGTTGAAGGCCAATTGATAGGCAAACTTATCTACGGTAACAGGCTCGTTGGCCAATACTTGGCGATATTGTTCGTACAACTCGGCCATGGCTGCTGCACCGGCACCACTTGCTGCTTGGTAAGTAGATACATGAACGGTTTTGATGTGCGAGAGTTGTTCGATAGCTTTCAATGCCACTACCATTTGGATAGTAGTACAGTTAGGATTAGCTATGATGCCACGAGGGCGGTTCAATGCATCTTCGGGGTTTACTTCGGGTACTACCAAAGGTACATCGGCATCCATACGGAAGGCACTTGAGTTGTCAATCATCACGGCACCATGCTTGGTAATGGTTTCGGCAAACTCGATTGATGTACCACCACCGGCGGAGGTAAAGGCGATGTCAACATCTTTAAAGTCGTCATTGTGTTGCAAGAGTTTCACCTCAATCTCTTTACCACGGAAAGTGTATTTCTTACCTGCACTACGGCTTGAACCAAACAATACTAACTCGTCCAGCGGAAAATTTCTTTCATCGAGCACTCGCAAGAACTCTTGTCCTACGGCTCCGCTTGCTCCTACAATGGCTACTTTCATACCTATTTTACTTTGTTAATTGTTAGAAATTGGGCGCAAATGTATAACATTTTGCTGTAATAACGGCAAAAAATGATTTTTTTTTCTTTATTTTGCACGCTATAACCATAAACTTGCATCACATTGATATGATAGAATGGCTGGGCTTAGACTTTAAACTACCGATTACCGACCCTACTTGGATATTTTTCTTAGTGTTGGTTATCATCCTTTTTGCTCCATTGTTGTTGAGCAAATTGCGCATTCCTCATGTCATTGGCCTCATCTTAGCCGGTTTGTTGGTGGGCGAGCATGGCTTCAACTTGCTCGAACGCGATAGTAGCTTTGAACTATTTGGTAAAGTGGGCATCTACTACATCATGTTCCTTGCCGGCTTAGAGATGGATATGGGTAACTTTGCTCGATATGGCAAACGAGGTTCTGTCTTCGGATTACTCACCTTTATTATTCCTTTTGTTATCGGTTTGGCGATAGGAGTGCATGTGCTGCACTACTCTTTGCTCACCTCAATGCTATTGGCTTGTATATTCTCGTCACATACGTTGGTGTCCTATCCTATAGTGGGACGTTATGGTGTGGAGAAGCACGAAAGTGTTGTCTATTCCATTGTGGCTACGGCCATTGCATCGTTTGCAGCCCTATTGATATTGGCCGGTATTGTAGGTGCGCAAGAGCATGAAACCAATGTGTGGTTTAGGATAGGATTCGTGCTAAAGTTTGTATTATATGGCCTTTTCGTTATACTTTGTTTCCCTTATATCGGTCGTAAATTCTTCCGTCGTTACAACGACAATGTGATGCAATACATCTTTGTGTTGGCAATGGTATTCTTCAGTGCTGCCTTAGCCGAGTTGGCTGGTTTGGAAGGATTGTTAGGTGCATTCTTAGCCGGCTTGGTGCTGAATCGCCTTATCCCGAAAGTATCTCCGTTGATGAACCGCATTGAGTTTGTAGGTAATGCATTGTTCATTCCTTACTTCCTTATCGGTGTGGGTATGATTATCAACATAGAATTGCTTTTTACAGGTGCCGAAACATTGTGGGTGGTGCTGATTATGGTGCTGACCGCTACTATTACCAAGTGGTTGCCTGCCTTTGCCATGCAAAAGCTATTTGGTATGAATGGCTCTTCCCGTCGCATGATGTTTGGCTTGACCAATGCGCATGCCGCAGGTGCCTTAGCGATGGTGATGATTGGTACGCAGATAGAGATTGCTCCTGGCGAGTACTTGATGAGCGATGTGGTGCTGAATGGTACGGTAATGGTTATCCTTATCTCTTGTATCCTCAGTTCATTGGCCACCGAGCAGGCTTCGCGAAGCATTGCCATGTCCGATGCTGCTCTTGAAGAGAATCGCGGTTTGACACATGGTCGTTGCTTGATTACCTACTCCAATCCCGATACGGTGGATATGCTTACACAATTGGCTATGATGATTCGCAATCCACGCATCCCCGATAGTTTGATAGGCTTGAATGTTGCTTTCGACGATGAACAAGGCGAACGCCGATTGATGCAAGGAAAGGTGAATCTGGAAAAAGCAAAGAAGATTGCGGCAGCTGCCGATGTGCAATTGGCTACGATTAGTCGCGTTAGCAATAACGTTGCATCGGGCATTGTACACACCATGAAGGAGTATGATGTGGGTGAGGTCGTATTAGGTTTGCATCATAAAGCAAACATTGTGGATAGCTTCTTCGGCTCGATTGTGGAAAATGTATTGAATGGTACGCACAACGAAGTGATGGTGGTGCGTTGCGTTATGCCGCCCAATACGTTGCGTAAGGTGGTTGTAGCAGTACCACCCAAAGCAGAATATGAGATTGGTTTCTATAAATGGTTAGAGCATATTTGTCGTATCGTTACTCAATTGGGATGTAAGATACACTTCCATGCGCATCCCGATACAAATAAATACATCGAAGGCTATGTACGCGAAAAGCATGCAAGCATTCGTGCCGAATTCTCTGCACTCGACGATTGGGATGACTTGCTGATGCTTACCAGTAAGGTGGATTACGACCACTTGTTTGTCGTAATCAGTGCTCGTAGTGGTTACATCTCTTATCAACCCTCTTTCGAACGCTTACCTATGCAACTTTCCAAGTACTTCAATAATAGTAGCATAATGTTGCTATATCCCGACCAATATGGTGATCCGTTGGAAAGCGTTTCGTTGTTCGAACCCAGTCCGCATACTTCTACCAGCCGCTACAATATCTTCCGTCGTTGGTTTGGTGATAAAAATGAATAAACACATGGATATGGAGTGGAAGCAGCGTACAACCCTACTAATGGGCGAGGAGAAGATGAACAGACTTGCACAAGCGCATGTTCTTGTTGTGGGTGTTGGAGGTGTAGGGGCCTATGCCGCCGAGATGCTATGTAGGGCGGGTGTAGGAAAACTTACGTTGGTCGATGCCGATGAGGTGCAACCAACAAATATCAATCGCCAATTGCCGGCATTGCATTCCACCATCGGTTGTAGCAAGGTAGAGGTGCTTGCCAATCGCTTTCGCGATATCAATCCGCAACTTTCGCTCACAATATTGCCCACTTTCTTAAAAGATGAGGCTATCCCCGACTTGCTCGATGCTACCCACTACGATTTTGTGGTCGATGCTATTGATACGCTTTCGCCCAAATGTCATCTGATAGCCGAATCGTTGAAACGTCACATCAAGATTATCTCCAGTATGGGAGCAGGTGCAAAGAGCGATGTTACGCAAATACGCTATGCCGATTTGTGGGACACCTATCATTGCGGATTAAGTAAGGCGGTAAGGAAACGCTTGCAAAAGATGGGCATAAAACGAAGAATACCCGTTGTCTTCAGCACTGAGCAAGCCGATGCAAATGCCGTAATACAGACCGATGAATTGAATAAGAAATCAACTACTGGCACCATTAGTTACCTCCCAGCTGTGTTCGGTTGCTATTTGGCGCAATACGTAATAAAGCATCTATGATTAAACTGACGAATATCACCAAGCGTTTCGACACCTTGCCTGTGTTGCGAGGCATCGATTTAACCATCGCCAAAGGCGAAGTAGTAAGCATTGTAGGCCCCAGTGGTGCCGGAAAAACTACTTTGTTGCAAATCATGGGAACACTCGATGCACCCGATGCCGGGCAAGTTATCATAGATAATACCGATGTAAGCACCTTGAATCAACGCGACCTCGCTGCTTTTCGTAATCGTCGCATCGGTTTTGTGTTTCAATTTCATCAACTGCTTCCCGAGTTTACGGCTTTGGAGAATGTGATGATTCCTGCTTTGATAGCCAATAAGAGCACGGCTGATGCTCGTCGCTCGGCCGAAGAGATGCTTCAACTCTTAGGATTGTCGGATAGAGCGCAACACAAGCCTAACCAACTTTCGGGTGGTGAAAAACAACGTGTGGCGGTAGCTCGTGCGCTGATAAATCGTCCTGCCGTAGTGCTGGCCGACGAGCCTTCGGGTAGTCTTGACACTCGCAATAAGGAGGAGTTGCATCAACTATTCTTCGATTTGCGCGATAGGCTTGGGCAAACATTCGTTATTGTTACGCACGACGAATCGCTTGCTTCGCTTACCGACCGCACTATCCACATCAAGGATGGTGTGATAGTATAATCACTCGAAACAGACGTAAGGCGTGAGACGCGCCAAATCAGTTTCGGTAAACTCTTCGTAAAGGGATAGCTGCTTCAACGAACGTATGTCGCCATGCTTACGGCGATGCTCAACGATAACCTTAGCTTGATAAAAGTTCAGGTATGGGTGGTTGCGCAAGCGGTTGATACCTGCCTGATTGATGTTGATAGGCGCAATCTGCGTGCTATCTATTACAAACCAACTTCGCAATCGTTCGGCATCGAGGTTTATCTCCTGCAGTTGTTCAATCCGGCTATATCCCCCCAATTGTTGGCGATAACCCACGATGAGGCGTGCAATAGCACTACCGATGCCGGGAATCATCTTTAGCTCGGTAGTGTCGGTAGTGTTGAGGTTTACCATTGTGCCTTCTTCGTATTTGGGTTGTCGCGGAGGAAAGCTATCACGGAGTAAAGGCGTTGTGTCGCGTACAGCGATTGGCTTTTCTTTGGTGCGTTTGCTGTATCTGGGATAGCGCACCGAGTCGTATTGAACAATTCTTTTAGGTTTGTACTCTCTTTTCTTGGTGATGCTACTATCGGCAAATAATGAATCAACGGATACTTCACTCAGTAATGGTGCTTCTTTCTCTTTTTGTTGGATGGCGAAAACCGCTACAAGCATTGCTACACACACCAACCCGGCAAGGAGCAACGTGCCGCGTTGCTCGCTTGGTGTCATGAATTGGCGATTGCGGAAATGCTTTGCCATAAGTTACGCGTTTTTAGAGCCATCCTAATTCGTGAGTGAAGATCAGCAAAATAGCTATCGGGCTGAAGTATTTCAATAGGAATACCAATGTCTTGAAGACAATGGGCTTCAATTTGCCTTGGTTGGTAATCTCTTCCCACACAATCTTCTTGTCCAAGTACCAACCGGTGAAGATAGCAATCAGGAAGCCACCGATAGGCATCATCAACTTGGCGGTAACGTAATCGAATAGATCGAACAAGGTCATGCCAAACAGCGTATATTCTTTACCTACGCCTAATGATAACGAACAGAAAACACCCAAGACAATACAACTTGTCGTTACAATACAAGCAGCCTTCTTACGTGTCATCTTAAACTCTTCGTGTAGGTAGGCGGTTACTACTTCGTGAAGCGAAATGGTGGAAGTAAGTGCAGCTACTGCCAACAATACGTAAAACATGATAGATAAGGAGATAGCAAGCAATGGTATGCTGCCAAATGCTTGTTGGAAAACATTGGGCAAAGTGATGAAAAGTAAACTTGGCCCAGCATCAGGTTTGATGCCTACCGAGAATGCGGCTGGGAAGATAATAATACCGGCTAAGATAGCTACCAACGTATCGATAGTGGCTACATTAAGAGCCACCTTAGGAAGTGGAGTATCGTTCTTAAAGTATGAAGCATAGGTGCAAAGACAGCCCATACCCAAACTGAGCGAGAAGAAAGCTTGTCCCATAGCACTAAGGAATGCCTTGCTATTTACCTGACTAAAATCGGGCTTGAATAGGAAGTTGATACCGGCCGAAGAGCCTGGGAGTGAGATAGAACAGATGGCCAAAATTATCAGCAAGATAAACAATGCTGGCATCATTATCTTGGCCGATTTCTCAATACCTTTTTCTACGCCCTTAACAATGATATAATGTGTCATCAGCATGAAGACAATCAGCCAAATAAGTGGTCGCCAAGGATTGGCTACAAAGCTATCGAAAGAAGCAATGAATCCTTCGGCAGTTTTACCGGCAAAGCTATTGGTAGCAGCTTCGTAGATGAATTCCAATGTCCAACCGGCTACAACGGTATAGTAGCTCAAAATAAGGAATCCGGCTAATACTCCCATACGGCCCACCCATTTCCAAGGAGTGCCCGGTGCCAAACGTTGGTAGGCTCCTGCGGTGTTCGAACGCGAACGACGACCTATCAAAAACTCGGCTACCATAATTGGAATACCCATGAGCAAAACACAACCTAAGTAGATAATGATGAAGGCTGCGCCACCATTTTCACCAGTTTCGTATGGAAAACGCCATATATTACCTAAACCAACGGCCGAACCGGCCGAGGCTAATATTACACCTAATTTGCTACCAAAATTTGCACGCTTTTCTGTTGCCATAAATTGTTGTTATTCCTTACAGTTTGTTATTATTTAGGGCAAAAGTAATCAAATATGAAGAAAGTATACTAATTTTGTCGGAAAATTATAAGGAATAATAAGAATATGCTGAATCATATTAAGAGATACCCCCTTTCGTTATTAGTAATTTTCACAGTTATTTACTTGTCTTTCTTTCGTCCACCGGAGATAGACGATGAGTTGCCGCTTTTCCCGGGAATTGACAAATTGGTACATTTATGCATGTATTTAGGTATGTCGGGCATGTTGTGGTGGGAGTTTTATCGTGCTCATCGCTATGAGCGAGTACCAATGTGGCATGCTTGGGTAGGTGCAACACTTTGTCCTATTTTGCTAAGTGGCGTAATAGAATTATTACAAGCCTATGCCACTACCCATCGTGGAGGCGAATGGTGGGATTTTGCGGCTAATACGGTCGGTGTGCTATTGGCTACCTTTTTCTTCACTACATTATATCCAAAAAGATAGACAACATAGTTTAGACTATAAATGTGTTGCTTTCCGTATTTGTTTGGTGATAACTATCCTATGCAATGCAATGAACAATACATTAAGGAGTAGGGCTACCAACCAACAAGGAAGTAGGGATGCATGCTGAAAATCGGGTGCAATTAGTGTGATAAACGATGAAAGGGTAGGGTAAACAAGTGTAATTGTTGTGGCGGCACTTAGCCATACCACACTATTGGCTATAACAACAAGCAGTGTGTATGGCAAACTGATTTGTTGAATAGCATATCCCAACGAATGTAGGTTGATGAACTTCTCCTTATTCTTCTCTATCAGCAACAAGATGCTAATCATCAATAGCATGAAGGCCAGTAATGAGATAATGGCACCTATCAGCATTACGATAAGCAACAATCCATATACAAACGATTTCATCTTCAGCGTATCGGCACTTCCTTCTACTACATATCCTTGGTCGGTAAAGTATTGTAGCAACGAGTGGCTATCGGCCGATGGGGTAGATTCAACCACCAAACGCGAGGGTTGCTTGTTGGCTTTGCTGGCATAAGCAGCATTGGCCGCTTGCAAGAAACTATCGGGCACTAAGATAGTGTTCAGCCGTTCGGTAAAGCCCACGATACGAGCATCGTACGTAATGGTGTTACGGTACTTGTCGCGAATGCGAATTTCAACGGGGATAGAAGAGATGATGCCATCCGATAATTGGGGTGTTCCTTTGGTGGATGCAAATCCGAAGTTGTAGATATTCAAGTAACTACGAGGAACGATTACCGGTAAGAAGCCACCGCCTAAATCTGCCTTCCAATCAATGCCGAATGCTTCAAAGTCAACATCAATAAATCGGTCGGGTACCGATTCTAAAAACATCTCAGTACCAACACGAATGGATGCCAATGCAAAATGACCGCTAACGTTGAACGATGCCGCCGTAAACGCTCCTACATCGGCCACCGAAGGATGCTCCTTCAAAGCTTCTATTTCGCTTGTAGAGAAAGAGGGGGCTTTTGCTCCGAGTAAGTTGCCCAATGTGTTTATAGCCGATACCGGTTTGGAGATAACTACATAGTTGGTTGTTGCATTGCGAGCTTCTCCATGCATAAATTGCTCAAAGTCGCGATAGGCTTGGAAAGCCAATAGCATGATGATGCCTCCCAATAGGTTAGCTATAAAGAAACCACCCAATTGCCAAGCATTGATATTTTTACGAAGTAGTTTTACAAGTAGTTTCATAGCGCTTTATAGTTTTAGCAATTGGTCGTATGAATAGGGCATCCGATGGCCAATGCTCGTAACAATGATACCGGCATTGCTCTTTGCTTGATATTCGCTTAGCATATCTGCCATAATCTTTGCATTCTCTATATCGAGGTGGCTAACCGGTTCGTCCAGCAATAAGAAATCGGCCGGTTGGCTTAGTAATCGCACAAAGGCAACACGTTGTTGCTGTCCGAACGAGAGTTTGCCACAGGGCACATCAAGACGGTCGTGCAACCCCATTCGTATAAGCATTTGGCGGATATGCTCTTCCGTTGTGAAGTGGGTTAATGCATTCTTTAATAAGACATTCTCCAACGCGGTCAACTCAGGAAACAAACGATGCTCTTGAAACATCATGCCGATGCCCTCGCAACGAAGTTTATCAATCCATTTTTCGTCAAGCGATAGCGGATTTTCCTTTTCGTCTATCCACTCAATGCTGCCTTGATAGTCACTTCGAAGCGCAAAGAGGTAGGCACAAAACGATGATTTTCCTCGTCCCGATGCCGCCTCTATCAAGTAAGATTTCCCTTTATTGAAAGTTATCTCTTTCTCCCAAATATCCGATGGCCCACCCTCGGGAGATGCGCCAACAAACACGTTAGGTAGTACATTCTTTAATCTGATGCGATGTATCATTCTTTCTTTACAAATAATCAACAATACTGAACAAACGGATGCCATTCGAACCTTTGATAAGAATGGTTTTGCCGCTTGGTTGTTCGGTTTGAAGTGCTTCGATAAGCGAAGGCGCATCGGCAAAGCTACGGAAAGGATGTTGCGTTGCACCGAATAGCTCGCCCACTAAATAGACGTTGGTGAATGCAAGTGCTATCAATTGGTCAACAACTTTTTGATGCTCGGCCGCACCATCTTCGCCCAATTCGCGCATGTCGCCCAAGATGAGTAGCTTATCGGTAGCTTGCATGCGATGGAAATTATCAATGCTGACTTGCATGCTGCTGGGGTTGGCATTGTAGGCATCGATAATGAGCGTGTTGCGAGCGGTTTGCTTTAATTGCGAACGGTTGTTCTGGGGGGCATATTGTGAAAGAGCTTCGCAAATCAATTCGTCGGGCACTCCAAAGTAGCGTCCTACGGTTACGGCCACCAAAGCATTGGGTAGGTTGTAATCGCCAATAAGTTGTGTTTGCACATTATGTGTCTTGCCATCGGCTTGCCATTCGAAGGCTAAGAAAGGCGAATTGGCGGTACTCTTGCCGCTAACGAACAAGCCGGATTGACTACCATAGTGGATGGCTTTCAATCCTTGTGCAATCTCTTTCAAGTAAGGATTATCATCGTGTAGGAAGATAAATGCATCGGGGCGTGTACGAAGGAAATCGTACAACTCGCCTTTGGTGCGGATAACCCCTTCGAAAGAGCCAAATCCTTGTAAGTGAGCCTTGCCAACGTTGGTGATGAGGCCGCAATCAGGTTCGGCTATCTCTACCAATTCTTGGATGTCGCCCGGATGGCTTGCTCCCATTTCGATAACGGCCAATTGGTGTTCAGGACGCAACTTCAATAAGGTTAAAGGCACACCGATTTGATTGTTCAAGTTGCCTTGCGTATAGAGAATGTTGAATTGCTTGCTCAGTACGGCCGCCATCAACTCTTTGGTAGTAGTCTTTCCATTAGTGCCGGTAATGCCGATGATACGAGTACCTAACGTACGTCGATGCAAGTTGGCCAATTGTTGCAACGCTTTCAAGCAATCCTCTACCAATAAGTAGCGTTCATCGTTGGGTTGAGCATAACACGCTTCGTCGATTACGGCAAATGCACAACCGGCTTCCAATGCTTTTGCGGCAAATGCATTGCCGTTGAATGTTTCGCCTTTTAAGGCAACAAACATAGAATTTTGGGGGCAATTTCGGCTATCGGTAGTTAGCCCGTTGCATGCCAAAAATGCTTTATAAATAGTTTCAATACACATATTTCCGCAGATTAGTGGGGTTATTGGCTACAAACTTACGCAAAAAAGGGGGATTTATTGCGGTTTTTGCTAAAATAAAGTAATTTTATTTGTAAGTTTGTAGGCGATAAATAAATCAATGGTAGCATGAACGTTAAGAAACCACATTTTATCAACTTCGGCGGCTCGCTGATGGATGTCTCCATACCTCGCGTAATGGGCATCTTGAATGTAACGCCCGATTCCTTCTATAGCGGAAGTCGCACGCAAACATCTAAGCAGATTGCCGAGCGTGTAAAGCAATTGCGCAACGAGGGTGCCGATATCATTGATATAGGTGCATGCTCCACTCGTCCGGGTAGCGAGCAACCTTCGATAGACGAGGAGATGAATCGTTTGCAAATGGGGTTGAAGGTAGTGCAAGATGTTTGGCCGGAGGCTATCCTTTCTGTAGATACCTATCGCTCTAAAGTAGCACAGATGTGTGTGGAAGAGTATGGCGTGGCAATGGTGAATGATATTGCCGCCGGACAGATGGACGAAGAGATGTTCCCTACCGTTGCTCGCTTGGGTGTACCCTATGTACTGATGCACATGCAAGGCACACCAGAAACCATGCAACAAAATCCCCATTACGATAATTTGTTGAAAGAGATATGCCTCTTCTTTGCCGAGCGAATCAATCGCTTGCGTCAATTAGGGGTAAAAGACATTATTTTGGATCCCGGCTTCGGATTTGGCAAAACATTGGAGCAAAACTACCAGTTATTAGCCAATCTGCACGGAATGCGTTTCATGGAGCTACCGATACTATTCGGTGCATCTCGCAAATCTATGGCGTGGAAATTGCTGAACGTGTCGCCCGAAGAGGCGTTGAATGGCACTACAGCATTGAACACCATTGCGCTGATGAAGGGGGCCAATATCTTGCGTGTACACGATGTGAAAGAGGCACGCGAAGCCATAAAAATAGTAGAAAAACTTATTGAAAATCAGGATATATGATTGAATTTGGAATAAAAGATTTTATAGATATCTTGCTTGTAGCCTGCTTGTTGTACTACCTATACAAGTTGATGAAAATGTCAGGCTCAATCAATGTGTTTACCGGCATATTGGTGTTTATCTTGCTTTGGTTGGTTGTGTCGCAAGTGTTGGAAATGAAACTGTTAGGCTCAATCTTCGACAAATTGGTCAATGTAGGAGTGTTGGCATTGATTATTATCTTCCAAAAAGAGATTAGGCGTTTCCTTTTCACGTTAGGTTCGCACAATCACGCCAATGCCTTGGTGCGCTTCTTTACCCGAGG
Source organism: Bacteroides sp. (assembly GCA_017630035.1). Classification (GTDB taxonomy): domain Bacteria; phylum Bacteroidota; class Bacteroidia; order Bacteroidales; family Bacteroidaceae; genus Bacteroides. The sequence goes on along the minus strand of JAGBWA010000107.1, from coordinate 13,015 downwards.
AGGTAAGAAAAGCGCAATAGAGCATGACGATATGGTGCCCATTGTAATGGCATGCATGAACATGGCGAAACAAAAAGTGGGCGCACTTATTGTTATCGAGCATCAAGTGGCTTTGGGCGATGTAATGCGCACCGGCGATGCAATAGATGCCCGCATCACCCAACGATTGATTGAAAACATCTTTTTTAAGAATAGCCCCTTGCACGATGGTGCAATGGTGATTAGCAAAGAACGCATCAAGGCGGCAGGTTGCATCTTGCCCGTATCGCACAATCTCGACATACCGAAAGAGTTGGGATTGCGTCATCGTGCCGCATTAGGCATTTCGCAAGTGTCCGATGCGCACGCCATCATCGTCTCAGAAGAAACAGGCTCAATTTCGGTGGCTCATGAAGGCAAATTTTATCTACACCTCACCCCCGAAGAGTTAGAGCAACTCATCACTCACACCTCGTAACTTATAACTCACAACTCATAACTCACAACTCAATAAATGGATAGAAGAGATTTTTTGCGTACAGGAGGAATGGCATTGTTAGGCTCATTAGCTGCGCCTTCCGTTATGTTGTCTTCATGCCAAGACAAACCATTGGTTATAGGCAGCATGGATGGCGTAAATGCTGCGATGAATCACTTTGGCGTTACCGAATCGGATTTGAAAAAAGTGCTTGCAGCAGCATTGGAAAAGGGTGGCGACTATGCCGACCTCTATTTCGAACATTCGTTCAATAACAGTGTAGCACTGATGGATGGACAAGTGAACCGTTGCGGTTCAAGCATCGATTTTGGTATGGGAGTACGCGTATTGGCGGGCGACCAAACCGGTTATGCTTACGTTGAAGGCGTAACATTGGAAGAGATGTTGCGTGCTGCCCGTACGGCTGCTCGCATTGCTTCGTCGGGTAAAGCTACCGAGCCGCTTGCTTTCCAAGAAAAACGATTGGAGAAGAGTCGTTATGTTGTAACTACCCCGTGGGAAGAGGTACAACTGAAGGCTAAAATGCCCTATCTGCAAAAGTTGAACGACAAGATATTTTCGTTGGATAAGCGTGTGCGAAAAGTTCAAGCCAGCTTGGGCGATACTACTACACACGTATTGTTCTGCAATTCAGAAGGTGTAACCTATTACGACTATCGCCCCATGGTGACATTGGGTGCTGTCTGCATTATGGAAGAGAACGGCCAAATGGAGAATAGCTATGCCGCACGTGCATACCGTAAGGGCTTTGAATTCTTGAACGAAGATTTAATCAATATCCTTGCGCGCGAAGCTGTTGACAATACAGCTATATTGTTCAAAGCCGTTAAGCCGAAAGGTGGCGAAATGCCGGTTGTGATGGCGGCTGGTGGCTCGGGTATCTTGTTGCACGAAGCCATTGGACATGCTTTCGAAGCCGATTTCAACCGTAAGCGCACCTCTATCTTCTGCGATTTGCTTGGCAAGAAAATTTGTAGCGAACACATCAATGTGGTAGATGATGCAACCATCCCCTTTAATCGTGGTTCGGTGAACTTCGACGATGAAGGTGTGGAAGGCCAAAAGACATACATCGTAAAGGATGGTGTACTCACCAGCTACTTGCACGACCGTATCAGTGCCAAGCATTATGGTGTACCTTCTACCGGTAATGGACGTCGCGATACCTTCCGTAATATCCCTATCCCTCGTATGCGTGCCACCTATATGGAAGCAGGCAATGTAACCGAAGAAGAGATTATCTCTACCGTGAAGAAGGGTATCTATGCACAACAATTCACTAACGGACAAGTGCAGATTGGTGCCGGCGACTTTACCTTCTTTGTGAAGTCGGGCTACTTGATTGAAGATGGTAAGTTGACACAACCTATCAAGGATATCAACATCATTGGTAATGGTCCTAAGGCATTGGCCGACATTACTATGGTAGCCGCAAATGCCGAAATCGACAATGGTACTTGGACATGCGGTAAGGACGGACAATCTTGTCCCGTTACGTGCGGTATGCCTTCGGCGTTGGTTAGCAAACTAACCGTAGGTGGCGAATGATGATTACGAATAACTCATAACAAGAAAACGATGATTACAGATAAAAATAAGAAGCTGGCACAATGGGCGATGGATTACGCCTTGAAGCATGGATGCCAGGCCGCAAAAGTACAATTGTATGCCAATTCGAATGCTTCGTTCGAATTGCGCGACGGCAAAATGGATCGTTTGCAACAAGCATCAGAGGGCGGATTAAGCTTGAGCTTGTATGTCGATGGCCGATTCGGTTCTTTCTCAACCAATCGTTTGAATAAGGCCGAGTTAGAGAATTTCATCTTGAATGGCATTGAATCAACCCGTTATTTGGCACCCGACGATTCGCGTTTGTTGGCCGATCCTTCCCGCTATTATAAAGGTGGAAAACCCGATTTGCAACTGTTCGATAGCACGTTGGCCGATATAAATCCCGATGAAAAGGTCGCTTTAGCACAACAAGCAGCCGAAGAGGTAATGGGAAAAGACGAACGCATCATTTCGGTCAGCACAAGCTATTCCGATGGCGAAAGTGCGGCTTATCAACTTATCAGCAACGGATTCGAAGGCGAATCGAAACGCACTTGGACAAACATTTCGGCCAGTGTATCTATCAAGGGTGAGGGAGAAGCTCGTCCGTCCGATTATTGGAGCGAAAGCAGTTTATTTTATAAAAACCTCAAGAAGACTGATATTGGTAGCAAGGCACTGGAACGTGTATTGCGTAAGTTAGGCCAGAAAAAAGCTAAGTCGGGTAAATATACGATGGTTGTCGATTACCTGAATGTAACGCAATTGGGTAATCCATTGCTTAGTGCATTGCTTGGCTCGGCCTTGCAACAAAAGAACTCATTCCTTTTGGATAAGTTGGGACAAAAAGTAGTGTCGGATAAACTAACCTTGAAGGATGAACCACATTTGGTAGGAGCCAGCGGCGCACGCTACTTCGATGCCGAAGGTGTTGCTACCGAACCTCGTGCTATCTTTGAAAAGGGTGTGTTGAAAACATACTTTATCGATACCTACAATGCAAAGAAGATGGGTGTTGAACCTACCATCAGTTCGCCATCGTTGTTGGTAATGAACCAAGGTGAGAAGGATTTGAATGGCTTGATTGCCGATATTGATAAAGGTATCTTGGTGACAGGTTTCAATGGCGGTAATTGCAATAGCTCAACAGGCGATTTCTCTTACGGCATCGAAGGCTTCCTTATCGAAAATGGTAAGTTAACACAACCCGTCAACGAAATGAATATCACGGGTAATATGCTTACGCTGTGGTGCTCGTTGGTAGCAATAGGTAATGATGCGCCCGATAATCGTTCATGGCGCATTCCTTCGTTGGTATTCGAAGGGGTAAACTTCAGTGGACTATAGACTCTTAATTAAAACCTAAATAATAACAAGAACCATGAGATTTTCAAAATTGACAAAAACTGCATTATTTACCGTTGCATTGTTGGCATCGGCTGGTAATGGTATGTCGCAAGACAAACTTTATCCTAACACGTTTGCTTTGTCCGAAGTGCAATTGCTCGATGGCCCTTTCAAGCATGCAATGGATTTGAATGTGGATGTGTTGTTGCAATACGACACCGATCGTTTGTTGGCTCCTTTCTTAAAGGAAGCTGGTTTGCCTAAAAAAGCCGAATACTTCCCCAACTGGGAGGGATTGGATGGTCACGTAGGTGGTCACTATGTTTCTGCATTGGCTATGCACTATGCTGCTACCGGCAACAAGGCATGTAAAGAGCGATTGGATTATGTACTTGCCGAGTTGAAGCGTTGCCAAGATGCCAATGGCGATGGCTATGTAGGTGGTGTGCCCGATGGTAAACGTATCTGGAGTGAAGTTAACAAAGGCAATGTAGGTTTTGTAAACCGTTATTGGGTGCCTTGGTATAATATCCACAAAACATTTGCCGGTTTGCGCGATGCTTGGATGTATGCAGGTAGCGAACTTGCAAAAGATATGTTCTTGAAGCTTTGCGATTGGGGATACAACGTGCTTTCTCCACTCAGCGACGAGCAAATGGAACGAATGTGTGGTCAAGAGTTTGGTGGTATGAACGAAGTGTATGCCGATGCCTATCAAATGACCGGCGATATCAAATACTTGAATACCGCTAAGCGCTTTGCTCACCATTGGTTGCTGGATAGCATGGCCAAGGGTGTAGATAACTTGGACAACAAGCATGCCAACACACAAGTTCCTAAGGTTGTGGGTCATGCAAGAACTGCCGAAATGTTGGCACTTGCCGGACAAGAAGCTGATGCTGCTTACTATCAAAAAGCATCGGAATTCTTCTGGGAAACCGTTGTAAACACTCGTTCGTTGTCGTTTGGTGGTAATAGCCGTCGTGAACACTTTGCATCGGCCGACGATTGCAAGAGCTATGTGGACGACCGCGAAGGCCCTGAATCGTGCAACACCAACAACATGATGAAGTTGACACAAAACCTCTTCCGTATGACGGGTGATGTACGCTATGCCGACTATTATGAACGTGCTATGTACAATCATATCCTCTCTACTCAACACCCTGAACATGGTGGATATGTATATTTCACATCGGCACGTCCGGCTCACTATCGCGTTTATTCTGCTCCTAATAGCGGTATGTGGTGTTGTGTGGGTACCGGTATGGAAAACCATGGTAAGTATGGTGAGTTTATCTATACACATACCGATGATGAGTTGTATGTAAACCTCTTCGTTGCCTCTCAATTGAATTGGAAAGAGAAGAAATTTGTTTTGACACAAGAAACCAACTTCCCTTACGAAGAAACTGTACGTTTCATTGTAGATAAGAAGTCAAAATCTCAAAAACTTAAATTGAAAATTCGTAGTCCATGGTGGGTAAAACCGGGCGAAATGAAGGTGGTTTGCAACGGTAAGGATTATGCCGTTGGTGCACAACCATCATCATACATCGAGATCGACCGCAAATGGAAGAAGGGCGATGTAATCGAAGTTTCTATGCCTATGAAGGTAACTATCGAAGAGTTGCCAAACCTTTCTAACTATATCGCTATTATGCGTGGTCCTATCTTGTTGGGCGCACGTATGGGTACCGACAACTTGGTTGGTTTGGTTGCCGACGATGGTCGTTGGGCACACATTGCTCATGGTCCATTGGTATCGCTCTTCGATACTCCATTCTTGATTGGCGAACGCGCTGATATTCAAAAGAAACTTGAAGGCATGCAACCCGTTAGCGGCAAACCATTGCACTTCACCGTACCAGGATTGTTCGAAGAAAAGTTCAAGAACCTAGAGTTGGAACCTTTCTGTCATATTCACGATAGCCGTTACATGATGTATTGGCTCAGCATGACCGATGCCGAGTATGCCGATTATCAACAAAGCATGCGCGATGCTGAAAAGCAAAAGTTGGAACTCGATGCTCGTACCGTGGATGCAGTAGCAACAGCCGAACAACAACCCGAAGTGGATCATAACATGAAGAGCGAACGCTCGGAACGCGGACACTTCCAAAGCGAAGGCTGGCGCGATGCCAAGAATGGTGGATACTTTGCCTACAATATGGATACCAAGGGTGAAGAAAACCTCACATTGATGGTGCGCTATTGGGGTAACGAAAGCGGTAATCGCTCGTTCGATATCATGATTGACGACAAAGTATTGGCTACCGAAAACATCGTAGGCAAGTGGAAACGCGAAGCCTTTGTAAATGCCGAGTATGCCATTCCTGCCGAATGGTTGAAGGGTAAAGACGTTATTAACGTTCGCTTCCAAAGTAAGCCAGGTACAGTGGCCGGTGGTGTGTTCTATGTACGTTTGGTGCGCAAATGATAATAATATACTTGGTTAGACACGGGCAAACCTTGGAAAATGCTAACGGCGTTTTCCAAGGGCAAACGCCCGGTACTTTATCGGCATTGGGTAAAGAACAGGCAGAAACTTTGTGCGATACGTTGGTGCAAATGCACTTCGATACCGTCTATTGTAGCGACTTGCAGCGTTGCAAAGACACGGCTGCTATTGCCCTAAAGCTCACATCCTATCAACCCATCTATACACCTTTGTTGCGCGAACGCGATATGGGAAACCTTGCCGGAAAGCCTATTGCCGGAGCCGTGATAGACGATAGTGTAGAGAGTGTTGAGGCATGCTCTGCTCGTGCACGCAAACTTTTGCAAATGCTGAAAGAGAAACACGATGGCGAAACATTGCTTTTATTTAGTCATGGCTATTTTTGTCGCATCATACAAGCTGTTCTTACCGGCATCGATCATCAAGACATCCCGCTAATGGAGAATTGCGGATTGAAGAAACTCATACTTTTTTAATAATTAATTTAGTATAGATTAAACTTTTGGCTTGGTAATTAGTCATATTAAAACGGCATACCCCTGTTTCTAACTTTAAAACACTAAATACTTTTTTTAAAATGAAAAAATTGATTTCACTAACAGCTGTGCTTGCGTTAGTAGCATGTACGCAGCCTCAGGTTTTGGATGAGTCCAATCTTCCTGACAATGTAATGGTAACAGGTACTAACCCTATTATCAATAACCAGTTTACAGCAGACCCTACTGCTCGCGTGTTTAATGACAAACTTTATCTTTTCCCCTCACACGACATTCCAAGTGTAGTCACTCACTACGATGGAAGTCCTTGGTTCAGTATGGCCGATTATCACGTATTCTCATCCGAAGACCTTACAACATGGACCGACCACGGCGTAATCGTAACGCAAGAAGATGTACCTTGGGGTAATCCGACTGCCTATTCTATGTGGGCTCCCGACTGTATCGAGAAGGATGGAAAATATTATTTCTACTTCCCAAATGCCACTAAAGGCAGAGGATTTGCAGTTGGTGTAGCCATTGCTGATAAACCCGAAGGACCTTACGAAATTCAACCAGAGCCTATTAAAGGTATCAATGGTATCGACCCTTGCGTTCTTAAGGCATCAGACGGTAACTGTTATATCTTCTGGGGTGCAGGCCGTTGCGCTAAACTTGCTGACAATATGATTGAACTTGCCGAGGATAATCCGGTAGAGACAATGAAATGGGGCGATCGTGAATTTACAAACGTTGGTGTGAACTGTCTTAAAGGTCTTCCAAGTCGTCAAGCTGAAGGCCCATTCGCATTCGAATACAATGGTAACTATTACCTGACATATCCATACGTTAGAGAGAATACTGAGGTTATCGGATACGCAATGAGTAAAAATCCTATGGGTCCATACGAGTACAAAGGTATCATTATGGCAGAACATGAAAATGGCTGTTGGACAAATCACCACAGTATTGTAAACTTTAAAGGTCAATGGTATTTCTTCTATCACCACAACGCATACTCTCCTCACTTCGATAAGAACCGTTCTGCTCAAATAGAGAAATTGTATTTCAATGAGGATGGTACTATTCAAGAAATTAAGCCTACTTTGCGTGGTGTAGGTCCTGTTAAGGCTACTCAGAGAGTTCATATCGACCGCTACAGCAGCATCCAAGGTGCTAACATTCAATATTGCGATACAACCAACTACTTCCAAGGTTGGAAGACTGTCTTCGCTAAGGCAGGAGATAAGGTATGCTTCAACGAACTCGATTTCGGTAGAAAAGCTCCTAAGTCTGTAACATTCTATGTAAAGGCACCTCAAGGTGGAAAAGTTGTAATGACTGCTGGTAAAACAGCTACCCTTGACATCCCTGCAACTGCCGAATGGCAAGAAGTTACCATCGCTATGCCATACAAGGCCAAAGGAATGCAGAACCTTTCTGTAGAGTCTGCTTCTGATACAGAGATGGAGATTGATTGGGTACGATTCAAATAATCCCGTCCCGATGCGTTAACACAATAAAATTGTTTCAGCCGCTGTAATAATCATTATAGCGGCTGATTTTTTTCTCCTCTAACCCCCGCCAGTAGTACTCCACGTGTGCCAAACTTTTTTTTAGGCTTGGCAGTGGAGTGCCACCGCTTTGGCAGTGCAGTGCCATAGTTATGGCAGTCCACTGCCACAACTGTGGCAAAACATCGCTGTTGAAGGGGTGATTTGGATTCTTAACTTAAGGCAAAGCTTGATATTAAGTAATGATAAAATAAGCATAACGCATAGCGTGTACTATGAAAATAATAACGTTTCTCTATACCTTATTATATATAGTATAAATGGGTTGTTAATATTCGCTTGTTTCAAATGGGATTTTAACATTTCGCGTGCATTAGATTGCTATTTTGATTGTACAAACTAGAAATCCCTCTTAAGTTTAATGTGACCTGCGTTTTTTGACTATTTATAGGGCGATTACTATAAAAGTGTAAGTTTAACACTTTATGTAGGCAACATGGTGTATATTGCAGAACTGAAAGGAATAGCCGTTTTTTTGCTTGTTTGGATGGTTTATTACAGCAAATTCTGTTAAAAGTGTTAACGAGGTATGTTAAATATGTAAATTACCCCGTTAATAAGTGTGAATAGTGATACTTTTGCTCGTCAAAATAGGCGTTCTATTGCTTTCGAAACCTGATTTACTATGTCTAATGCTACCTTTTAACCACACGAAAAACATTAAATACCTATTTTTGCACAACTAAAACAAATTAAACATACTAAAAACCCTTTTATTAATTAATCCTTGCACTATAAAAGATCCGAATAGTGCGTTAAAGGTAGAATAGGATCGTAAATCTAATCAATTATGTGTATCAAAAAAATTAACTCGTGGCTTGCAGGCGCATTGTTCGCACTGTTTGCTAGTGGTGCTCCTGGTTTTGTGTGTGGAGATGGAAACGTCATCGTTGCACAAACTCAGTCCATCACAGGTACTGTTGTCGATGATTTAGGTGAACCAGTCATCGGTGCCAGTATTCGTGTTTCAGGTACAACTAATGGTACAATTACTGACATTGACGGTAAGTTTACTTTAGATGTATCAAAAGGAGAGACTCTTGAAATCAGTTTTGTGGGTTACACTACAGCGAAAGTAGCTGCTGCTCCAGGTATGGTGGTTACACTTTCTGAAAACTCACAATTCCTTGAAGACGTAGTCGTTATTGGTTACGGTGTTCAGAAGAAGAAACTTCTCACCGGTGCAACTGTTCAGGTAAAGGGTGATGACCTTCAAAAGTTATCTACTACTTCTGCCCTTTCAGCTTTGCAAAGCCAAACTCCTGGTGTGATCATTATGCAAAACAGTGGTCAAGCTGGTGAAGGTTTTAAGGTAAATATTCGTGGTATCGGTACAGTAGGTGATTCTAACCCATTGTATGTAATCGACGGTGTTGTAGGTGGTGACTTGAACGACCTTAACCCTGGCGATATCGAAAGCATCGACGTATTGAAGGATGCTGCTTCTGCTGCTATCTACGGTGCTCGTGCTGCTAACGGTGTTATCCTTATTACTACTAAGAAAGGTTCAGATAGCAAGATTAACATGACTTACAACGGTTATGTTGGTTGGCAATATATGTACAAGCGTCCAGACGTAGCTAACGCTCAAGACTATATCTATAGCCGTAAGCTCCGTGCTCGTTTCGGTGGTCAATACGCTGAACCAGATTGGAAAGCTCAACTTCCTGCTGACATCTACGAAAGCCTCTTCGACGAAAATGGCGAAATGCTTGAAAATGGTTGGGAAGGTACTGACTGGTTGGGCGCTTCTTATCACGAAGGTGCTATGACTCAAAACCACGCTATCTCTATCACTGGTGGTAACGACGTTTCTACATTCTCTTTGGGTTACTCATTCACCGACCAAGATGGTATCCTCGGTGGTATCAATCCTTCAGAATATAGCCGTCACACTGTACGTATCAATACAGACCATAACATCATCAAGAGCCAAGACAAGTCGTACAACGTATTGACAATCGGTCAAACTTTGTTCTTCTCTCACAACACTCGTCGCGGTCTTTCTCAAGGTAACATGTATTGGAACAACATCAAGGACCTTCTCCTTGCTAACCCATTGTTCCCAATCTACGACGATAACGGTAACTTCTACACTCGTCCAGAAGCTATCGCAGACGGTTGGAATCTTGATGGTTCAGTTCAATCGAACCCTATCGCACTTGCTGCATCAAACAGCCATAGCTTGAATTTGAACAAGAGCTGGAACATGACAATGAGCGCATACGTTAACTTGCAACCTATCAAGGGTCTTAACATCAAGTCTCAATTCGGTTATCGCAAGGGCGACGGTGCTTATCGTAACATGCAAATCAAGAACGATATCGGTGCTAACCCTGTAACTAAGGACCAAGTAAGCCAAAACATGAATGTTTGGTCAAACATCTCTTGGAACAACACTGCAAGCTATGCATTCGAAATCGACAACCATAGCATCGACGTTGTACTCGGTCAAGCTATCGAAAAGACAACTTATGGTTCAAATATCAATGCTACAGCAAGTAACTTGCTCTTTGGCGAATCTTGGGATCACGCTTGGTTGAGCAATACTGAAAAGCTTGACATCTCTGACGTTTCAGTTAGTGGTGGTCCATCAGCAGACTGGTCACTTGCATCATTCTTCGGTCGTGCATCTTGGAACTACAACGAAAAGTACATGGCTCAATTCACTCTCCGTGCCGACGGTTCTTCTAACTTTGCAAGAGGCAATCGTTGGGGTTACTTCCCTTCAGGTTCAGTGGGTTGGATTCTTTCAGAAGAAAGCTTCATGGAAAAGACTAAGGAATGGATGGATTACTTGAAACTCCGCGCATCTTGGGGTCAAAACGGTAACCAATCTGTATCTAACTTCCAATACTACACTACAGTAGGTTTTGCTGAACGTGACTCTTACTACTTCGGTGCATCAGGTGGTGAAGCTAACAACGATACCCCAACAACTGGTGGTTATTTCGCTACACTTGCTAACCCTGACATCTCTTGGGAAACTTCAGAACAAATCAACGTTGGTATCGATGCTCGCTTCTTGAACAACCGTCTCGGTTTCGCATTCGACTGGTACAAGAAGACTACTAAGGACTGGCTCGTTCGCGCTCCGATCCTCGGCGTATATGGTATTGGTGCTCCTTACATCAACGGTGGTAACGTAGAAAACTCGGGTGTTGAACTCGCTTTGACATGGAACGATGCATTGGATAACGGTTTCCGTTATGGCATCTCTGCAAACATGGCTTACAATAAGAACGAAGTTACTAAGCTTGCTAACTCAGAAGGTATCCTCCGCGGTCCTGGTGCAGTACTTCACCAATTGGAATACATGGAAGTTTACCGTGCAGAAGTTGGTCAACCTATCGGTTACTTCTACGGTTTCAAGACAGATGGTATCTTCCAAAACCAATCAGAAGTTGAAGCTTATCGCGCTAATATCGACGATCAAATGCATGGTAGCGACAAGTTGATGCCTGGTGACGTTCGTTACGTTGACGTAAACGGTGATAAGAAGATTACTGATGAAGACCGTACAAACATCGGTGACCCACACCCTGACTTCACTGCTGGTCTCTCACTCACTATGAGCTATAAGGGCTTTGACTTTGCTTTGACAGGAGCTGGCGCATTTGGCCAACAAATCCTCCGTCCTTGGGCTAACCAAGACTTCGCGCTCCAAAACCCAACCAAGCAAATGATTTATGAATCTTGGACAGGTGAAGGTACAAGCAACAAGCTCCCACGTTTCGACTCAATGGATAACATCAACTGGAAGACTATGTCACAAATCTGGTTGGAAGATGCTGATTACTTCAAGATTCAAAACATCTCTCTTGGATACGACTTCAAGACTTTGATGAAGAGCTTGCCAGTATCTCAACTCCGTCTTTATGTTGCTGCCAACAACGTCTATACATTTACTAAGTATTCTGGTATGGATCCTGAAGTTGGTATGGAAGGTGGTTCAGGTAACTCTTGGGCTGCAGGTATCGATACAGGTGCTTATCCTTCTGCTCGCACATTCATGGTTGGTGTTCAAATTAAGTTATAACCGATTAAAATTTTGAAAGAATATGAAATTTACTAAGGTAATAATGTTGGGAGTTATGGCTATGTTTGCCTTCTCTTCTTGCGAGGATTTCCTCGACTCGGAGAACTACACTGGCAAAGACTCTACCAACTTCCCAAGTACAGAAAAGGACGTTGACCAAATGGTTGCTGCCGTTTACAAGTCAACTTTCTATGCCCCATTCGAAGCTAATACACTCGAGCAATATTTCTCTGTTGCTAACCTCTTCTCTGACGATATGTTCGGTGGAGCAGGTGTGGGTGACCCTCACTGGAAGGCCCTTGGCCACTTGATGTACAATCAAGGTGAACAGCTTAACCAACTTTGGGTAGCTGGTTACGAAGCTATTGCTCGTGCCAATGCCGCTCTTGCTGTGGTTGATAACATTGCCGATGAAGAAAAGCGTAACCAAACTAAGGGTGAACTTCTCTTCCACCGTGCATACAACTACTACAACCTTGTACTTGCATTCAACAATGTTCCTGTTGTAAGTGCTGCTCCTTCTAATGTAAGTGAAGCACAAATTGCTCCAGAACAAACTGAAGGTAAGGAAATCTTCAAGCTTATTGCACAAGACCTTAAGGATGCTGTAGCTATCATGCCTTCATATACTTATGATGGTTGGTCAAAACTTGCTTGGGGTAAGGTAAGCCGTTGGGCTGCTGAAACTTTGTTGGCTCGTGTTTACTTGTTCTACACAGGTTTCTATGGTGCAACTGAAGTTCCTTGTACAGAAGAAGGTGTTACGCTTACAAAGACTGATGCAATCAATGCAGTTGAAGATATCATCAAGAACTCTGGTCACTCACTTCTTGCAGACTACCGTTCACTTTGGGCTTATGCTAACCAATGGACTGCTAAGGACTATGATTATGTAAATAAGGATCAAGATATTCTTGATGCTGATGGTGAAGTTATCGGTACATTGCCAGCACTTACTGCAGATGGTTACTATAAGGAAATCAATCCTGAAGTTATTTTGGCTATCAACTTCAACTATCAACCAGCTTGGACAAACCAACTTCACTTGACAAACCAATATGCATTGTTCTTCGGTATCCGTGCAGATGC
>JAGBWA010000106.1 GCA_017630035.1 Bacteroides sp. | reverse complement strand
TTTGTAAAGTGTATTAAATGCCTCTTTATATTCTGATTTACGTAATCGGCTATCAATATAATATGCACTCATCGCCCATTCTATGGGAGTCTGTTCATCAAGATTTGCCTCGGCCTTTATTTCTATGGTATAATCAGCCCGTTTTACTCCATTGTAATGTGCTTCACCAGTTTTGCTAAATCCTTCAACACTAACATATGGGTTACCTCCTCTTAACGATTTTTCTCCAACGACTTTCAATTTCTTAGTCTTCGGGTCTTTCTCCTTTATTTTATCAGAGTGCATCATAAAACTCAAGGCCTTATGAAGTGCATGAATCAAAGTAGTCTTACCTGAACCATTCTTACCAAATAGCACAGTAACTCGGGGGGCAAACTCTATTTCGTAATTGCCGAAGCAACGGAAATTTCGTATGTTCAACTTCTTTAGATACATAATCGTTATGTTTATAGGTTAATACCTAATATCAATATTCACGGTTAATGATTTGTTCCCATCTTTTAGGGCGCGAAGGTTCTTCTGCAATTCCTCACGATGGGTGAATCCGAAGCTATAGCCGAAGATAACGATGTTCTGCGGAGAGAATACCTCGCCATTATATTTATCCATCAGTGCAGCGATGCTTCCTGCAGTAAAGTTATCATCAGGATTTATCATATACAGATGATTACCTTTGTAATAGGCTGTATATCCATCAAGATTTACCTCTTCGGCATCCTCGGTCAAACCATAGCCATCGGCTACAAGCCAAGTGCGAAGGACAGAGTCTACACCAAAATCATCAGCAGTAAGCGTGGTAAAGAACTCTCTTGTTGGGTCAAATTGTTCCATCTTCAAAAGTGCATCTTCTTTCGGTTCTTCCAATACATAGTGTTTGAAGCCTAAGTCACCTGCAAACAATGGATTTTCATCCTTTATTTTCTTAGCAGCTCGCTTGATGCGCTCCATACCGATTTGGTCAATTGTTCTATAATTAGCTTTGAACGCTTCTGAATCTTCTTTACAAGGTTCTTGAAGTTGTATCAGAATAAAAGTACGGCAACCATTATCTACTGCATTTTTCTTCATTAAAGCATGAGCAGTAGTACTGCTTCCTCCAAAAAAGTCTACAATTAAAGAATTCTTATCTGTTGCAATAGTTATTATTCTATCCAACAAATCAACTGGCTTTGGAAAACTAAAAACCTTTTTGCCATCGAACAAATCCCTGACTTCACGAGCTGCCTTTTTGTTTCCTTCTAAATCATTCCACAATGGTGACGGGCGTTTGGTTCTACCTTCTAGATAATACTTTACATATGGCCACCAAACTTCTTTGTCATTTCTTGTAGTTCTTTTCCAAAGAATCATGTCATTTTTTACAAGATTCTCGTATGAAGCCTTTTCTACTCGCCAACAACTATCATATCCAGCTGTTGCTGTTGGATATAAGATATTGCCATCAGGATCCGTTATTCCATAATACAAATTCGGGCGGTCTTCTCGTTTGTCATTAGAGCCAGTTTTACGAAGTTGGTCATATGCATAGAATCCATTATCATCTTCTTCTTGAAAACGCTTTTTATCCTTTTCCGTCAGTTCAAGACCGTTCAATTCGTAATCCTCATTCTTAGAATAAACAAGTATGTAATCAAATGATGTTCCTAATCCACCGCTATCTTGTCCTGTTGTTTGTCCTGTAGCTCTAACAACATTACCCATAAAACATTCCTCTCCAAATATCTCATCACACAAACTCTTCAGATTAGCCTGTTCATTATCATCAATAGATATGAAAATTACTCCATCCTTTGTAAGCAAATCGCGAGCAAAAGACAAACGAGGAAGCATAAACGTGAGCCATGCAGCATGACTTGCAGAGCCACGCTTGGTCATAGAAAGAATACGGCTGGCTCGTTCAGGTGTTATATCCAATCGCTTCGCAAGTTCTTCAGGTGTAAAAGAGAATTTGTCATTATAGACAAAGCCATCAGAACCTGTATTGTACGGAGGATCTATATATATTACCTTAACCTTCCCTGCATACGACTTTACAAGATGTTGCAGTGCATCGAGATTGTCACCGCTGATGTATACATTCTTACTATCCTTGTTCTCTGGCTTAGCATTATGCTCTACATCCGGTCGGATGAGAGTTGTTGTATCCATATTGGTCAACATTCGAGCATAGTTTTTACCAAGAAAGTTAAATCCTGTAACCTCGTCACTTACCTTCGTACCCTCAGGAAGCGATGCTCGAAATTTTTCTATATCAAATTCGCCATCAATAGTAAAGCATTGTGGGAAATATTCTTTTAACACTTCTATTTCCTTCATACCTGCAAATGCTTCTTCGTTTTTAGCGATTATATTCTTTACCATATATCTATTATCTTACAAGCAATTGATTGCAAATATAATAAAATAAAATAAGAAAGAGTAAATAAGATGATATTTATTATTCAATATTTTACAAAAGCATTTATCATACTTCATTTTCCCTTAATACAATAATTATTATATTTCACTCCATTATTTTCTCTACAAACTCCACTTTCAACACTTGTTCCAACTTCAATTCCCAAAAACAAGCTTGAATAGGCCTATTCCACATGGCCTTAGCTGTCCATCTTTTATTCTTTGTACGCAAATCAAAGATGGCATCCCATGTTGACATAATGTCACGTTGCAAATCGGATGGATAATCGCAAAAATCGCATGAACCACCAAGCGTAGCTCTAAAAGAATCAAAACGACGCATCAGCTTTTTGTCCTCAGAAATAGGATGCCCATTTAGTGGGATATGCCACAAGCAGAAATCAGACAACAAAACTTCATTATCGGGAATTTCAATTTCTAATACTACTCCTATATTATCTTCACTACCTAATATATTTGGCGAAATAGGTGGTTTTGGTTTTTTACGAGAGTTGTATTGAAACCAAGCCCAAAGCGGATATCGTATTTCAGTTTGAGGTGGATTCCCAATACGCTTACACATTTCAATAGCCATCCAATCATACATTGGACGATATTCTTGACAGAACCAACTTTCCCTATCGCAATAGACAACCCCATTCTTTTGTAAAGCGTAGTAAAAATCTACAGATTGTACCGTCCAAAGTTTCATGAGTATATTTTTTATTGGGGAATGAGACCTCTTGATATTTGTATGAAGACTTCACAAAGATAGTGAAAGGTGAGCGAAGAACAAAATAAATTATATTTATTATTTTACTTTAAAATTTGATTGTTCACGGATATAGCTTCGCGAGGCCATGAATATAGCTTCGTTGGCTTGCGAATATAGCTTAGTTGATTCATGAAGCTATATTTGTGAAATATCGCTTCTAATAAGGGGGGAAAATGATGAATTTACAAAATGCAATATGATAGTATAATTCATAAACCATGCGCAAAGTGTTAGTTATTTCTTAAAATTACTAACGCATACTTTTATAAAAAGCGGCTAAAATAATTTGCCTAAAAACCTTGCCGCTGAAATCACGCGTGATTACCACCGAAAACGTGCGAGGTTATCGCCGTAAGTACGGCGCTTACCGAGCAAATCCTTCGTGATTACGGCAGAAAGTGCCGCATCTACGGAGGAAATCACGCGTGATTCCGGAAGCAATGTTTCGAGCTTTCGGCAGAAATAGCGAAATATACCGAAAAAAGTAAGAATATCGAACAGGTTTTTGCGTAGAATTTTTGTAAATATTTTGCTATCATATTGTGAGATAGCAATTTATTTGTTTCGCGTTTCGTTATTTCTAAGCAAGCTTTACCTTGCATCGAAATAGACGATTCTCGTGCGGTTTGAAAATCAAAATGTCAGATTTGACATTTTGTCAAAACTTAACGGACAAAAAAAAGACGCCACAATGTGACGTCTCTACATTTATATAATGTGTATTAGAAATCTGTATCTGGTAAAATCGCTTGTGCCCATTCTGGCACATCGGTTACATACATCTTGGCTACTGCACCATCTACTAAACGAAATTGTAATTTTGCTTCTTCACCATCTATGGAATTATCATAAACATAAAGGCGGTCAACAATGGAAGAAACTGTCTTGCAATTCTCAATTGATTTATAATACCTTGATATTATTTTAGTGATAGGTACGTCATGTCCGCCTTTCATCACTCTATCGGCAATTCGGGCAGCATTGATTTTCGGATTTTCTGTTGATATAAAGAATAGCCTAATAAAGAAACCTGCATTCTTAGCTCTAATTATAAATTGCACTTTATCTTCTGCAGACATTACTGTCTCAAAAACAAAACTCGTTTTTTCATTTAAACATCTTTCGCGCCACTCAGCACAATAGTTTGCAGCACTAAGTACAGCCGCCTGAGAATTCCAATCACCAAACATTTCATTGGCAACCTCATCCGGATTAATATAAGTAGTACCTTCTGCCCATTCGTGATGCAAAAAACGTTTGGTCACAGAAGTTTTACCCGACCCATTAGGTCCGGCAATAATAATCAATTCGGGTTTATGTCCTTCCTTAACCATTTATAATGCTGTTTATACGTTCTGCCCATTTTTCACGCTTAATAGCGATATTACGTCGCATTTGCTCAAAGTGAGCATCAGCAGCCTTCTTGCTGCTCTCACGAGCTTCTTGAGCAACCTCTTTCATTATCTGTTCCAGCATTTCATCAGTCGGTTCTTGACCTGTGCCGAAACGATAAGCATTCATTTCCTTCTCTGACATAACGACTTTCTTAAATTATTCTTTCCGCAAAAATAGCGCAAACCATGAGAAATACAAAACAATAACTCGTTTTTTGTTTATAACAAGGATAAAAAAAAGACGCCACAATGTGACGTCTCTACATTTATATAATGTGTATCAAGGTTTCTTCTTTGTCTTTGCTGCCAAGGTTTTAATGGTTTCCATATAGGCTTCTTCTACGGGTGATAGCGTGCGAACTTGGAATTTGCGATATTCCAATTCAGCCTTTGCCTGAATTCTTTCCAATAGCCACCACCGCCTATTTGCTTTAAGCGGTCGTCGTCCATGGTAAAGCCTTTGATGATATATTCGGTCAATCGTTGGGTTGCCCATTGGCGGAAACGAGTAGCGATAATGGAGCGGATACGATAACCCAATGATAATATCATATCCAAATTATAGTAAGCTACATTATATGATTTCCCGTCAGAAGCAGTTGTTCGGAATTTCCGAACAACTGAATTTTCATTAAGCTCTCCATCTTCAAAGATATGCTTAATGTGTTCACTTACGTTGGATTTGCTTGTTTGGTACAAGTCACACATTTGTTGCTGTGTAAGCCACACCGTATTCTCTTCGAGCTTAACCTCGACGTGAGTCTTTCCATTCTCACCTTGATAGATAATGATATTGCTATTTTCGTTCATAACATGCTATTCGTATGGTGTACAAATTTAGCAAAAAGTATTGAAAACAAATAACTTTTGGATAAAAAAAAGACGCCACAATGTGACGTCTTTACGGGAGGTTATTTCAGCATTTCGTTTATCTTCTTTACGAGCGAGGCAAACTCTTCGGGGTTGTAAAGGCGGGTGAGCATGACGATGCGACCTTCGCGGTCTATCAGTACGTTGCGGGTGATGCCGGCTTGACGCTGAGCATATAGGGCAAAGACATCGGCACCGGGGTCGAGAGCCAACGGATAGGTGATGCCGGTTTGTTTGCCAAAGTCGATAACCTTGTCGAGGGGTTCGTCGCGGTCTATTCCTAACAGCACAAAGTCCTCATCGTCCTTGTGTGCTTGCCAGATTTGTTTCTCTATCTCGGGCATCTCCTTGCGGCATACGCCACACCAACTGGCGGTGAACTGAAGCATCACTACCTTGCCACGAAGATGACTCAGGGTAACGCTCTCGCCATCGGTGGTCTTAACTACGAAATCGGGCGCAAACTGGCCCACACGCACAATGTAGCCATTGGCATCGGCTTCGGGTTCTTGGGCCATAGCCAAGAAGGGAAGGCACACTAAAAGGAGGAAAAGGAGTTTTTTCATATTGCTTCTTTTGCTGTTTTCTGTTTGAACACTAACATATCGGCCAGGAAATAGTTGGCCAAGCCGGAGATGAGCAGCGCTGCAAGGTTGCAAACGACCACATCCCAACCAAAGATTTTCTCGAAGATAAGCAGGAAGAACATCTTGATAAGGAAACCGGTGACGGATGCCAAGTTGAATATAATGAACCGCTTCCAGAAATCGGCCCAACACTTACCTTCAATGCGGCTTTTCCATATCCAAAGATACGACCAAAGGAAGTTGCTCAACACGGCAAATTCGAACGAAATGATCGGCGAAAGTATATATACACCGAAGTAGGACTTGAAAATGAAGTCCGAACATATCCAAAGCACAAGTGTATCGACACCGGTACCGAAGATGCGTGTCAGTACAAACTCTAAATAGGTACGCAGCACTTATTTCTCTGGGTTAAAGGGTTTCAATGGGTCGCGCTCTGAAAGTATCTTTTTGTCTTTCACAAATTGTACCAACCAAGCTACAAAAAGGAAAGTAGCGATGAACAAGCCCATGAAGTCGAACACCGAAAGTGATTGTCCACCAATGGTATAAGTAAGTTTGGGCCAGTTGGTGTACATAAAGAGGGTATTTATCAAGATGATGATAAGGCGCAACTCGGTGGGGCCAAAGCTACCATAGGTCAGCAGGAACTCGCCCTTCAGGATAGTGCCGATGTAGGTGTAGATAGAGAGTACCAAATAGCCAGCCAATACCAACATGGCTATCTCTAACTTGAACATGGGCGAAAGGCCTGCACCGATACACATGATACAGATGGTGATGGCATCGAGCGAGTGGTCGATAAAGAAGCCGTAAACGGGACGCTGCGTGTTGCGCACACGTGCCAATGTGCCATCCAAGCTATCGCCGTACCAATTGACAAACAAACCAAACGATGAAAGCCACAACCAATTCAGGTTTTGATTGGCAAGGATGAAACCGGCGGCACAAATCACTGCACCCAACACACCAATGTAGGTGAGCATGTCCGATGTCATCCAATGCGGTTGACGGTGTGCCAACCAAACAAGTGCTTTCTTCTCTAAACTATTAAGGATTGATGTTTGAATTCTTTGTGAGTTTTCGTTGCCCATAGTAGTCTTAAAATAAAAATGATGCAATTTTGTTTTGTGCCACAAAATTACATCATTTTAATTAAACTATTGCCTTTTATCACAAAAAAGGTTACAAACAGAGCAATAAAAAAGCAATATATTATAAAACACCTTTCGAAGAAGGAAGTTCATAATGGTAAATATCGCGCTTGACCGCCATCTTCAAGGCACGCGCCAAGGCCTTGAAGATGCCTTCTATTTTGTGATGTTCGTTCTGTCCTTCGGCCTTGATATTGAGGTTCATCTTCGCGGCATCGCTCAACGACTTGAAGAAGTGTAGGAACATCTCCGTGGGCATCTCGCCTATCTTTTCGCGGTGGAACTCGGCATCCCATACCAACCAAGGACGGCCTCCGAAGTCGAGACAAACCGCGCAAAGGCAATCGTCCATAGGCAACGAGTAGCCGTAGCGTTCGATACCGCGCTTGCTGCCCAAGGCTTGGTACAAACATTCGCCCAACGCCAAGGCGGTATCTTCGATGGTGTGATGTTCGTCCACGTGCAAATCGCCTTTCACGTGAATGGTCAAGTCCATGCCGCCATGCTTGCCTATCTGTTCCAACATGTGATCGAAGAAGCCCAAACCGGTAGCAATGTTGCATTGTCCGCTACCATCCAAATCCACTTCCACCAAGATGTCTGTCTCCTTCGTGGTGCGACGGATGGTGGCACGACGTTCGCCGGCAAACAGAAACTCGGCCACTTTGTCCCAATCGCGTGTTGCCAAGGCGCAAACGGCTTTCAGCTCGTCGCTCAACAACGAATCGTCGTCTTGCAAGAAGATGGCGCGGCAACCCAAGTTCTTGGCAAGCTCCACATCGGTGGGGCGGTCGCCAATAACGAAACTTCCAGCCAAGTCGTAGGCAGGATTGTCGATATACTTGGTCAGCATGCCGGTGCGTGGCTTGCGTGTGGGGGCATTCTCTTCGGGGAAACTACGGTCGATGCAAATGTCGTCGAAGGTTATCCCCTCGCCTTCCAACGTTTTCATCATCAGGTTATGTGCCGGCCAGAAAGTCTCTTCGGGGAAAGAGGTGGTGCCCAAACCGTCTTGGTTGGTCACCATTACAAACTCGAAGTCGAGCTTGCTACGCACAAAGCCTAAGTTGCGCATCACTTTTGGATAGAACTCCAACTTCTCCAACGAATCGAGTTGGTAATCGATAGGTGGCTCGATAACCAATGTGCCGTCGCGGTCGATAAACAAAATCTTTTTCATTGTTTATATTCTTTCATTGCATTCAACAAGGTGTTGTTTTCTTCGGGCGTGCCGATGGTGATGCGCAAGCAGTTACCGCAAAGCGACACGGAATGGCGATTGCGCACAATGATGCCTTGCCCCACTAAGTAATTGTAGATGGCTGTGGCATCAGCCACACGTGCCAAAATAAAATTAGCCTGGCTGGGAAATATTTTTTCCGTTAAGGGAAGTTGCAACAGCTCGTCGGCCAAGCGGGCACGCTCTTGGCGCAACAAGGCTACCCAAGCCGCTACTTCTTCTTTACGTTGAAGCACGCTGATAGCTTGTTGTTGCGTCAGGATATTGATGTTATAAGGGTATTTTATCTTATTGAAAAGTGCGATAATCTCTTCGGACGCAAAGGCCATACCGAGGCGGATGGCTGCACTACCCCACGCCTTCGAGAAGGTTTGAAGCACCACAATATTGGGGTACTTAGCCAAGTCGAAACGGAAAGAGGGCGAATCGGAGAAGTCGATATAGGCCTCATCCACCACTACCAAGCCATCGAAGGTGTTCAGCAACTTCACAATCTCGTCGCGGCAAAGGTCGTTGCCGGTAGGATTGTTGGGCGAGCAAAGGAAGATGACCTTGGTATGCTCGTCGGCAACAGCCAATAGGCTATCGGCTGTAAACTGGTAGTTCTCGTCGAGTAACACTTTGCGATACTCCACGTCGTTCACCTCGGCACAAACTTGATACATGCCGTAAGTGGGGTCGATGGCCACGACATTGTCGATGCGTGGCTCGCAAAAGGCACGGAAAAGCAGGTCGATGGCCTCGTCGCTACCATTGCCCAAGAAGATATTTTCGGCTGGTACTTGCTTCACTTGGGCCAACAAAGCCTTTACCTCGCCTTGCAACGGGTCGGGGTAACGGTTGATGGGGTTATTATAAGGGCTTTCGTTGGCATCGAGAAAGACCGATGCCGACACGCCTTTGTATTCGTCGCGTGCTGATGAATAGGGTTTCAAGCGCCACACATTGGGGCGTGTCAATTCTTTCAATGGTTTCATAACGTCTTCAATCTTTCGGTTACCGCATTCTTGTGTGCATCGAGGTGTTCGTTGGCCGCCATCACTTCGATAGCAGGACCTATTCGACGCAAGCCTTCGGGCAGTATTTCTTGGAAGGTGATTTTACGGATAAAGCTATCGAGGCTTACACCGCTATAGGCCTTGGCATAGCCGTTGGTGGGCAGGGTATGATTGGTGCCCGAAGCGTAATCGCCCGCACTCTCCGGTGTCAACGAGCCAAGGAATACCGAGCCTGCGTTGACCACTTTTTCGGCTACCTGCATGTAGTTGGCGGTTTCGATAATCAAGTGTTCGGGGGCGTAAGCATTGGTCATTTCAATGGCTTCGTCCATCGAGCCAACAACAATCAGTTTGCTGTTTTCCAACGACTTTTCGGCTATTTCTTTGCGAGGCAATAGGGCTAACTGTCTTTCTACCTCCACCTTTACGGCTTGTTGCAAAGCTGCCGAGGTGGTTATCAATACGGCTTGGCTATCCACGCCATGCTCGGCTTGGCTCAACAAGTCGGCCGCAACGAAAGCAGGATTGGCTGTTTCGTCGGCCAGCACTTCTACTTCCGACGGGCCGGCAGGCATGTCGATGGCTACATCGCGCAAGCTAACCAACTGCTTGGCGGCAGTGACATACTGATTGCCGGGGCCGAATATCTTATATACCTTAGGGATGCTTTCGGTGCCATAGGCCATCGAGGCAATGGCTTGCACGCCACCGGCCTTGAATATGCGGCTAACACCGGCCACTTGGGCAGCAAAAAGCACGGCTGGGTGTACTTTGCCATCGCGTCCCGGAGGGGTGCAAAGCACAATTTCCTTACAACCTGCAATCTTTGCCGGTACGGCCAACATCAGCACGGTAGAGAACAACGGAGCTGTGCCGCCAGGGATATAAAGTCCCACCTTTTCGATGGCTACGGCCTTTTGCCAACAGGTCACTCCAGGTTGGGTAGTTACCTTCTTACCTTCAAATCGTTGGGCAGCATGGAAAGCCTCGATATTTTCTTTGGCCAAGCGGATGGCTGTTTTCAACTCGTCGCTCAATAGGGTTTCGGCCTCTTGCCACTCATCGTCGCTAACAGCCAACGAGGTGAGCTTCACTTTATCGAATTGCTCTTCTAAAGCCAATACTGCCGCATCGCCTTCGGCACGCACACGGTCAATGATGCCGCGAACGGTATCGAACAAGTTTTCGGTGTTCAGCGTAGGACGTTTCAGCAATTCGGCCCACTGACTTCTATCGGGATTGTTTATTTGTTTCATATTTAAAAGTGTTGTGAGTTATGAGTTGTGAGTTAATTCAGCACTCAGCACTCTTAAAGAATCATTTTCTCAATAGGCAACACCAAGATGCCTTCGGCACCCAAAGCTTTCAGTTTGCCAATGATTTCCCAGAAACTCTTTTCGTCGAGTACGGTGTGCACTGAACACCAACCCTCTTGAGCCAAAGGCATTACTGTGGGGCTCTTCATACCGGGAAGTACATTAATAATGTCTTGCAACTTCTCTTTCGGAGCGTTCATCAAAACGTATTTCTTGTCTTCGGCTGTCTTAACGGCGTTCATGCGGAAAAGCAATTCGGCCAAAATTTCTTTCTTCTCGTCCGACAAGTGTTTGTTGCCAATGAGCAACGCTTCCGACTTCATCACTACTTCTACTTCCTTCAAGCGGTTGCTAACCAATGTAGAACCTGAGCTAACGATATCGAAGATAGCATCGGCCAAGCCAATGCCTGGTGATACTTCTACCGAACCGGTGATGACGTGAATATTGGCCTTCACACCATTCTCGTTCAAGAAACGCGAAAGGATGCCAGGGTATGATGTGGCAATGGTTTTGCCTTCGAACCATTGCAAACCGGGATAGTCGATATCTTTGGGCATAGCCAATGACAAACGGCACTTGCTGAAGCCCAATCGTTTAACAATCTCGGCATCTTCGTTCTTCTCGGCATACTCGTTTTCGCCCACAATACCAATGTCGGCCACACCGGTAGCAACGGTTTGTGGAATATCGTCGTCGCGGAGGAAAAGCACCTCGACAGGGAAATTGGGCGATTGTACCAAGAGTGTACGCTTGGTAGCACTCAACTTAATATCAGACTCTGCTAAGAAGGACATGGTTTCTTCGTAAAGACGTCCTTTGGCTTGTACGGCAATTCTAAGCATAACTTTATTTACGATTTTGACAATTTACAATTTTACGATTTATTATCATGCGGACGCAGCACGCTACGTCCCTACATTCCTACTTGACTACTTCAAACAAATAAGGCTTACCTCATTCTTCGGCAAGCCTCTTCATATTATATCAATGATGCACACACATACAACACATAGCCTACCGATTATTCGTCAGGATGATGGTGATGATGATAATGTGCAACAACGATTCGCATAGTTTTCTTTTAAAATTTTCGACAAAAGTAAGGTATACAAACGAAACTACCAAACATTTAACACGAAAATATGATTTTTTCTTTCAAAAAGGCTAACTTTGTACCAAAATATGAAGCAACGTAAGATATTACATATTGACATGGACGCATTCTATGCCTCGGTAGAGCAACGCGATAATCCTGAATTGCGCGGAAAGCCCATTGCTGTAGGCCATGCCGAGCAACGGGGCGTAGTGGCTGCAGCAAGCTATGAGGCACGAAAATTTGGTGTGCGCTCAGCCATGTCGTCGCAAAAAGCTAAGCGGCTCTGTCCCGAGTTGATATTTGTACCCGGAAGGATGGATATATATAAAGAGGTGTCGCGACAGATTCATGAGATATTCCATCAATACACCGACATTATTGAACCTATTTCATTGGACGAAGCTTTCCTGGATGTAACCGCGAACAAGCCAGGCATAGAATTGGCCGTAGATATAGGGAAGGAGATAAAACAGAAGATTCGCCAACAACTACACTTAGTGGCCTCGGTGGGTGTGTCGTACAATAAATTCCTGGCCAAGATTGCCTCTGATTATCGCAAGCCCGATGGCCTCTGTACCATTCATCCCGACCAAGCGTTGGAGTTCATTGCCAAATTGCCCATCGAGAGCTTTTGGGGTGTTGGCCCTGTTACCGCCAAACGAATGCACGAACTGGGTATATATAAAGGTGCGCATCTGCGCGAATATTCGCTGAGCGGGCTGACTTACGAGTTTGGAAAGATGGGAAAGGTGTATTACGACTTTGCACGCGGTATCGATGAACGACCGGTAGAGGCTGTACGCATACGTAAATCCATTGGTTGCGAACAGACTTTGGAGAAAGATATCAATCGCTCATCGAGCGTTATCATTGAACTTTATCATGTGGCAACCGAATTGGTAAGGCGCCTCGACGGGAAGAACTTTCATGGCAATACGTTGACACTGAAGATAAAGTTTGGCGACTTCACTCAAATCACTCGTAGCCAAACCGTTTCATACGAATTGGATAAGCTCGACACTATCCTACCCTTAGCCAAAAAGTTACTAAAAGAGGTTGAGTATGAGAGCCATCCTATCCGCCTCATTGGCCTGTCGGTATCCAATCCACGCGACGAACAAGAGAAACGACAAGATAATTGGGAACAATTAAGCTTTGAGTTCAGCGAATGGAAATAGAAAAAGTGCTAACTTTGCGCAACGAAAAATAGATTTACCTATGCCCATCATTCATATTACATCGCTAAACCACCCCGGCGTGGAGATATTCAGCACACTGACCGAAGCACAATTGCGCAATCGCATTGAGCCAGAAAAAGGAATCTTCATTGCCGAAAGTCCAAAGGTAATTGAAGTGGCACTTAAAGCCGGATACGAGCCTACGGCCTTGCTTTGCGAAGAGAAGCATTTGCAAGGAGATGCGAAACAGATAGTGGCACAAATGGAGCACTTGCCCATCTATACCGGTGAACGCGATTTGCTGACAAAACTAACGGGATACACCTTGACGCGCGGTGTACTATGCGCCTTCAAACGCCCTAAACCCAAACCAGTAGAAGCTATCTGCCAAGAAGCAAGACGCATTGTGGTGATTGACGGCGTAGTAGATACCACCAACATCGGTGCCATATTCAGAGCAGCCGCTGCCTTGGGCATTGATGGTGTATTGCTCACTCCCACCTCGTGCGACCCGCTGAACAGACGAGCAGTAAGGGTTTCGATGGGTTCGGTATTCTTAGTGCCTTGGACATGGCTGTCAGAACCTATCCAATCGTTGAATCAGTTAGGTTTTAAGACTGCTGCTATGGCTTTGACCGACAAGTCTGTATCAATAGACAATCCCCAACTGAAAGCCGAACCTAAGTTGGCCATCATTATGGGGACAGAGGGCGATGGATTGGCGCACGACACCATCGCAAAGGCAGATTATGTGGTGCGCATTCCTATGCACCACAACGTCGATTCACTGAATGTAGCTTCGGCAGCAGCTATTGCTTTTTGGGAACTACGCTAACACTTCTTCGAATTTATAGCCCAAACGCTTTAGTTGAAGAGCAGCACCCATGCGATACATCACTTTGCAAGCACGGGCAAAAACATGGAAAGCCATCGGACTTTGTGGCTCAATCTGCTCGCGATAGATAAGATTCACAGCCAAACGAGCACAGCTACGAATAGCTACTTCAAGTTGATGCGCCTCTTCGCTATCGAGCGACAAACCTACGTGATACTGAATAATTTGCTCGTCCATATCGTCAAAGCCCTGTGGCCCGTAATATGACGAATAGGGTGCAACCTTGCATGCTTCCCAATTACCATCCCATCCGCAAGCAACAGCCAAACCTAAATAGCCTGCCCATGCTACCGACACTGTGGGGTAATCTTTAATCTGTGCTACGGCATCCACCATATACTCCGGTGCCAACACATCCCATTGTTGATTAATATCTTCCGAGCTCAGTAACACACCATCGAGCATGCGGTGCGATGTACACATGCGCAACATCTCTTGCTGCAAATTGCTTTCAAATCTATTTAAATAGGTAATATCCATGGTTCAATACTATAAAGTAATACTAAAAAAAGGCTTGCAACGAAAGCATTGCAAGCCTTTTATATAAATTACCGATTAGATTATTCGTCCAAAAGGATTTCGAGTACAGTAGCAGC
Organism: Bacteroides sp.; assembly: GCA_017630035.1. GTDB lineage: Bacteria > Bacteroidota > Bacteroidia > Bacteroidales > Bacteroidaceae > Bacteroides. Next base: position 5,925 of record JAGBWA010000106.1, on the reverse strand, counting down.
TGACTTGGCAACTGGAGTACCAGGGCCAAAGATTGCAGCTACACCTGCCTTATACAAGTAATCGTAATCTTGTGCAGGGATTACACCACCGGCTGTGATGAGGATATCCTCGCGACCAAGTTTCTTCAATTCTTCAATGATTTGAGGAATCAATGTCTTGTGACCAGCAGCCAATGAAGAAACACCTACTACGTGAACGTCGTTTTCAACAGCTTCGCGAGCTGCTTCGGCTGGAGTTTGGAACAATGGTCCCATATCTACGTCGAAACCACAATCGGCATAACCGGTTGCAACAACCTTAGCACCGCGGTCGTGACCATCTTGACCCATCTTGGCAATCATGATACGAGGTTGACGACCTTCTTTCTTTGCAAACTTCTCGGCCAATTCGCAAGCACGAGCAAAGTCGCTATCGTTTTTACTTTCTGATGAATACACGCCTGAAATAGTTCTGATTACTGCTTTATAACGTCCAACAACCTTTTCGCAAGCGAATGAAATTTCGCCAAGTGTAGCACGAACACGTGCAGCTTCAACGGCCAATTCCAACAAGTTGCCTTCTTGAGTTTCTACACACTTAGTGATAGCTTCGAGTGCCTTAGCAACAGCAGCTTCGTCGCGACCTTCCTTCAATACGCGGAGGTTTTCGATTTGCTCTTGACGAACAGCAGTATTGTCAATTTCAAGGATATCGATAGGAGCTTCTTTTTCCAAACGATACTTGTTCACACCCACGATAGTTTGTTGACCGCAGTCGATACGAGCTTGTGTGCGAGCAGCAGCTTCTTCGATACGCATCTTAGGAATACCTGTTTCGATAGCCTTAGCCATACCGCCAAGTTTTTCAACTTCTTGCAACAACTCCCATGCCTTGTGAGCAATTTCGTTGGTCAATGATTCTACATAGTATGAACCACCCCATGGGTCAACGTTCTTGCAGATGTAAGTTTCTTCTTGGATATAGATTTGAGTGTTACGAGCAATACGTGCAGAGAAGTCTGTTGGCAATGCGATAGCTTCGTCCAATGCATTGGTGTGCAATGAGTGTGTGTGACCAAGTGCAGCAGCCATAGCTTCGATACATGTACGACCTACGTTGTTGAATGGGTCTTGCTCTGTAAGTGACCAACCAGATGTTTGTGAGTGAGTACGGAGAGCCAAAGACTTAGGATTCTTAGGATTGAATTGTTTTACAATCTTAGCCCACAACATACGAGCAGCACGCATCTTGGCAATTTCCATGAAGTGGTTTGTACCAATAGCCCAGAAGAATGACAAACGAGGAGCAAATGCGTCGATGTCGATACCTGCAGCTACACCGGCACGGAGGTATTCAAGACCGTCGGCAAGTGTGTAAGCCAACTCGATATCTGCGGTTGCACCGGCTTCTTGCATGTGGTAACCAGAGATAGAGATTGAGTTGAACTTAGGCATCTTTTGTGATGTATATTCAAAGATGTCTGAGATAATCTTCATTGAGAATGCAGGTGGGTAGATATAAGTATTACGCACCATGAATTCTTTCAAGATATCGTTTTGGATGGTACCAGCCATTTCTTCCAACTTAGCACCTTGTTCCAAACCTGCATTGATATAGAAGGCCATAACGGGCAATACAGCACCGTTCATTGTCATTGATACAGACATCTTGTTCAAAGGAATACCATCGAACAATACCTTCATGTTTTCGAGCGAGCAGATAGATACACCGGCTTTACCTACGTCACCCACTACACGTTCGTGATCGGGGTCGTAACCGCGGTGAGTAGCCAAGTCGAACGCAACAGACAAGCCTTTTTGTCCTGATGCCAAGTTACGACGATAGAATGCGTTTGATTCTTCAGCGGTAGAGAAACCTGCGTATTGGCGGATAGTCCAAGGACGCAAAGTGTACATCACTGAATAGGGGCCACGAAGATAAGGAGGAATACCAGCTGCATAGTCGAGGTGTTCCATGCCTTCAAGGTCTTCTTTAGTATAAACAGGCTTCACCTCGATTTGCTCGGGTGTCTTCCAATCGGCTTGAATGCCGTTAGCCTTTTGCCACTCTTTACCATCAACGGGTTGGAAAGCAGCATAAATATCGATATTTTTAAAATCTTTTCTCATGGTTACTTCAACAATTTAGCATTATACTCTTTCAATGTTTCAAGTACGTTGCAACGTACGTGGATGAAGTTCTCGATGCCTGCAGCTTGAAGTTCTTCCATGCAAGCAGGAGCACCGGCTACAATGAACATGGCGCGTCCACCGAGTGCGTTGAATGCAGGCACTGCATATTCTGCGTATTCGTCATCGCTTGAGCAAAGTACTACGATGTCTGCACCAGCCTTCATAGCAGCTTCAACACCTTCTTCAACTGTTGGGAAGCCGAGGTTGTCGATTACCTCATAGCCTGCACATGCCAAGAAGTTGCATGAGAATTGAGCGCGAGCTTGACGCATAGCCAAGTTACCGATAGTAAGCATAAATGCCTTAGGACGCTTAGCAGATGCTTCAGTTTCCAAACGCAATGCTTCGAATTGGCTAGCAGCACGGTCGAATGTCAATGTATCGCAATCCTTTTCGCAAGTATCTTGACCACCGCAGCAGCATTTGCATTCAGCAGGCTTCTTGTCGCCAGCCTTTTCTGTGAAGTTAGGGAATTGGTTTGTACCCAACAACACTTCGCGACGCTTAGCAACAGCTGCATGACGGCTTGCATTGCTTTCGTTAACGGCAGCTTGTACCTTACCAGCCTTAACAGCTGCTTCAAAACCACCTTCTTCTTCGATAGCAAGGAAGAGTTCCCAAGCTTGCTTAGCAATAGCAACGGTGAGGTTTTCGATATAGTATGAACCTGCGGCAGGGTCGATAACCTTGTCGAAGTGTGACTCTTCCTTCAACAACAATTGTTGGTTGCGAGCCATACGTTCAGAGAATTCATCGGGAGTAGCATAAGCCTTGTCGAACGGAGTAACTGTCATTGAATCTACACCGGCAAGCGCAGCACTCATGGCTTCGGTTTGGGTACGAAGCAAGTTTACATGAGCATCGAACAAGGTGAGGTTGAATGATGAAGTTTCGGCATGAAGTTTCATCTTAGCAGCACATTGGCAAGCAGGAGCATATTGAGCTACGATGTTTGCCCACAACATACGTGCAGCACGGAATTTAGCAATTTCGAGGAAGTAGTTTGAGCTGATACCGAAGTTGAACTTAATGTTCTTAGCTACTGTATCGATATCCAAACCAGCTTCAGTCAATTGAGTGAGGTATTCATTACCCCAAGCCAATGCATAACCCAATTCTTGGAAGATGTAAGCACCGGCATTGTTCAATGTCAATGCGTTTACATTGATTACGCGATACTTAGGAAGTGCAGCAGTTGCTTCGATAAGCGCCTTAGCTGTTTCTACCATGCAACCTTTCATCTTGCCCTTAGCAAGCATCTTGTTGAAGTAGTCGTAGTTGATAGAACCTTGCAACTTGCTCAAGTCGTAGCCCTTACCTTGGAAGTAAGCTACTAACAAGTTAGCCAACTCTACTACATGTCCTTGACAAGTAGAGAAGTTCAACTCAACACATTCTGCGCAAATACCTTCCAACAGTGTAGCGATGTATTCAGCGCTCAACTCCTTAGCCTTAACATGGAAAGAGAGCGAGTCAATACCTTTGTTCAGGATATCCAAAGCCTTTGCATTAGCTTCTTTTGGACATTCCACGTTGATTTCTTGACGAACCAACCACTCATTGTTGTTTTTCTTGGTACCACGAAGATAAGGGAATTCACCTGGTAGTGCATCCGTTGTCTTCAGTCCTTCAAGGTCTTCTAAACGGTAGAAGGGTTTTACCTTGAAACCTTCGTTTGTTTTCCAAACGAGTTTCTTCTCAAAATCAGCACCTTTCAAGTCGGCTGTTACTTTCTCCATCCATGTTTCGGTAGAGGTTGGAGCAAAGTCAGAGAAGAGTCTTTCTTTACATTCTGCCATAGTTTATTTTAATTAGTAAAAAACGTTCGTACATTTTGTCAAGCAAATGACGTGCAAATATAGTGAATAACTTCTAAGGAAAAGATTTTTTATTAAAAAAATCACCTTTTGCATTTACTTATTGTGTTATTTGGAGTGTTTTTCGGATAAAACTTTCGATAAAATCGACCGTAGCATCGACACCCAATTGCGAAGAGTTGATGCAAAGGTGATAACTTTCGGCTCTTCCCCATCGCTTGTTACTATAGTAATTGTAGTATTCGGCGCGGCGTTTATCGGCCTTCTCTATGAGGCTGCGAGCTTCTTGCGGCGTAATGCCATTCTTTTCGCAAATGCGCGCTATACGGTCATCGATAGATGCCGAGATGAATACGTTCAAGCAACGAGGATGGTCGCGCAAGATATAGTCGGCGCAACGACCAACAAACAAGCACGACTTTTCATTGGCCAACTGACGAATAACATCGCTTTGCACTTTGAAGAGCGAATCGTTATCCAAACAGCTTCCAAGCGGCATAGCGCCTTCGCTAACAAATGGTATGCGCATGCTTATCAAACCACCCATGAATCCACTCGATGGACGCTCGTCCACCTTCTCGAAACATTCAGGGCAAAGGCCACTCTCTTCCGAAGCCAGTTTCAATAACTCCTTATCGTAGAAGGTTATACCTAAGCGACTTGCTAACTTCTCTCCTACTTCACGTCCGCCACTTCCAAGTTGGCGACCAATATTGATGACATAATTGTTTTCCATAGAGTTATAAGTTTTGAGTTTCTGAATGTTTTTTGAAATAGTTGAATTGCCACCACAACATGCAAGCAGCTATGATGCTCGATATTAAATCGGATAGTGGCATTGAATACCACACACCGCTCAAACCGAAGAAGTTGGGTAGTATCAACAAAGCGGGTACTAATATTAGTAATTGGCGTGTAAGCGACAAGAAAATGGCCTTACTTGCCATGCCAATGCTTTGAAAGAAGTTGGAGGTTACCATTTGGAAACCGACTATTGGAAAGACCAATACAGTTATCGTCAAACCATGAGCTGCTATGTCTATCATCTCGGCATCGGACGTAAAAATACTTACCAACAACCGGGGACATAACAAACCTAAAAGGAAAGCAAAGGTTGTGAAACAAGTAGCATAGATAATGGTCATCTTCAGCACTTGTGTAACACGGGAGAATTGACGAGCGCCAAAGTTGTACCCAGCAATGGGTTGCATACCTTGATTCAAACCCATCACAACCATAACTATCATAAACACAAGCCTATTCACAATACCATATGCACCAACCGCATAATCGCCGCCATAGCGATTCAATCCTTTATTTATCAAAATAACGATTAAGCAAGAAGCTACATTCATCAAGAAGGGCGAAAGGCCAATGGCCAATGAATTGAAAACAATTTTTCGTTTCAAACGGAATATTCCTTTGCTAAAGTGTAAAAGTTCTTCTTTGTTACTAAACAGCTTTAGCAACCAAATCAACGAGACAAGTTGAGCGATAACAGTAGCAATAGCCGCACCGCGAATGCCCCAATCGAACCAGAAGATAAAGATAGGGTCGAGAATTGTATTGATAATCACCGTTGCAATCGTAGCATACATGGCTTGTTTGGGGTGACCAGACGAGCGTAGTACGGCATTCAATCCCAGATACATATGGGTAATGATGTTACCAAGCAGGATTATCTCCATATAATCGCGAGCATAACCCACTGTCTGGTCACTACCTCCAAAGAAGTAGAGGATTGGATCGAGAAACATCAGTGTTATAGCGGCAAACGTAAAGCCGAGTATAACATTGAGCACCACGACATTACCCAACACTCGCCGAGCGGTATCATAATCGCGCTGACCTAACTTTACAGAGACAAGCGTAGAAGCACCTACACCTACCAATGAACCGAAAGCAGCGGCTAAGTTCATCAACGGAAAGGTAAGTG
>JAGBWA010000105.1 GCA_017630035.1 Bacteroides sp. | reverse complement strand
TGTCATCCTGAGCATCGCGAAGGATCTGTATACATCAACTAACGCTTTCCAGATTTTTCGGACAGAGTCCTCAACAACTCGTCTTCACTACGTTCAGAATGACAATCGTTTATGAATAATAAAAAATATAACAATATGGACATCAAATTAGAAAAGAAACCCTGGTACATTCGTTACCGCTATTATCTATTGTCAGGAGCAGCCTTTTTGCTATTCCTTATTTACGTCATCTCTTTGTCGTTAGGTCCTCGCACCCTTCGTGTGGAAAAGGACAACATCATGATAGCCGAAGTTATCGACGGCAAGTTCATGGAATATGTCGATGTGGAAGGCTTGGTGCAACCCATCCTCACCATCAAAGTAAACACCCGCGAATCGGGCAGTGTGGCTCGCATTGTGAACGAAGAAGGCAGTATGCTGAAGCAGGGCGACACCATTCTCGTCTTGTCCAACCCTGAACTGATGCGCGAAATAGAAGACGAGCGCGACAATTGGGAGAACCAACGCTACTCTTACAAAGAACGCGAGATAGAGATGGAGCAAAAAAGCCTCAGCCTAAAGCAACAAACCCTCCAGGCGCAATACGAAATGAACCGTTTGCAGAAAAACTTCGGATTGGAGAAAGAGGAGTATGAAATGGGCATCAAGAGCAAAGCACAGCTCGAAGTAGCCTTAGAGGAGTATAACTACAACCTGCAGAAGACAGCCTTGCAAATGGAGAGCCTCAGTCACGATTCGGTCATGACCGTTGTGCGCAAAGAACTATTGCGCAACGAGATGGAACGCGGCCAAAAGAAATACCTGCGTAGCATGGAACGCATGGACGGCTTGGTGGTGCGTGCCCCCATCGATGGCCAGTTGAGCTATGTCAATGCCACCCCCGGCCAACAAGTAGCCTCCAATCAGAACATTGCCGAAATCAAAGTGCTCGATCAGTTTAAGATTCACACCCAACTAAGCGAATACTATATCGACCGTATCAGCACCGGCCTGCCTGCCACCATCAACTACCAAGGCAAGCGCTATCCGCTAAAGATAACCAAGGTAGTGCCCGAAGTGAAAGACCGCATGTTCGATGTAGATTTAGTCTTCACCGGCGAGATGCCCGACAACGTACGTGTAGGTAAGAGCTTCCGCGTGCAGATTGAATTGGGACAACCCGAAGAGGCCATCGTCATGCCACGAGGCAATTTCTATCAAGCCACCGGCGGACAATGGATATTCAAGGTAAATGGCGACAAAGCCGTTAAAGTTCCCCTAAGCATCGGCCGTCAAAATCCTCAACAATACGAAGTAACCTCCGGTTTAAAGCCCGGCGATTTGGTTATTATCAACGGATATGATACCTTTGGCGAAGCAGAGGAGTTATTACTGAAGTAATTTTTAAGCGTCACTTACGACCAACCTTCATCGTCACTTACGATAAAATTAATCGTAACTTAAGATAAAAACACTAACAACATGATAGTACATTACTTAAAAGTTGCCATACGCAACCTATGGAAATATAAAACTCATAGCATTATTTCGGTGCTGTGTCTGGCGGTGGGTATCACTTTTTATACTGCAATCAACTTGTTTGTTTTGCGAGTGGGTGATTTCCGTAACTTGCCTGGTGGTGATAGGCGCGTTGAATTCACTGTCCAAAACGGGTGGCCAACAGTAGAACAGGTAGATTATATCCATTCGCTGAACCTTGAAGAGATAGATAGTTTGATTGTCGGCTCGATATCTGTTCAAGCAGAGATTAGTTGCGTTGACGGTAATCAACAAGAATTGCCCTATTTGGCCAGATACATGCGAGTAAACAAACCGTATTTCGATGGATATGAGAAGAAAGTAGTGGCCGGTGATGTCAGTTTGCAGAAGATGGACGAAGTGGTGATAACCGAAAAGTTTGCTCGTCGGGCCTTTGGCAATGAAAACCCCATCGGACTATCTATCCGCTTGCCTAAGCTGAACGATGGCGACTTGGAGAGTTTTCGCATAGCCGGTATTGTTTCGGGCGAAACTGCCGATAAGAGCCGTATTGTTGATATCTACTTTCCACTTTCGGCCTCACACTCTTCCCTACAATATTTGCCCCTTGCTAACGTGTCAGCAATTGTTAAGCCTGGAGTAGATATGCAAGGGTTTGTACAGCATATGCGGCAAATTGAAATGGAACCGGGCAATCCCGATTCATTTATCTATGTACTGACCAATGAAAGTCGTTATAAAGAGTTCTTTTGGGTAGAGATATTCGGCCTTTGCATCGGTTCACTTATCCTGCTTTCCGGGTTGGTCAACTTCTTGAAGTTCATCATTCAGATGTTTTACAACCGTCAGCGCGAATTGGCTATCCGCAAGTGTGTGGGTTCAAGCATCGGTGGCCTGTTGACCTTGCTTCTTGCCGAGTGCTTTTGTATGATGACAACGGCTTTCCTGCTTTCGATGTGCTTGAGCGAAGTGTGCTATGTACTTGCTTCGCAATATCTATTGGAAGAATTTACGAATTTCTTCCAAATGAGCGATGTCTATTGGCAACAGTTCAAGACCTATGTTGTAGTAATGGTGGTTTGCTTTGTTATCTGCCTCTATCCTGTTTGGCGGCTTCGTCGTACCAGCATTATCAGCATGGTAATGGTGGGTAGTCGTCGTCACCTGTTCCGCAACAGCATGATTGGACTACAAATGGCCATTTCTCTGTTCTTTGTAGGTGGAGCCATTATTACCGCTATGGCAGTGCATGAAACATTTGGCGATACATCTACCATCTATCTGACCGAAGAAGAGGAAGAGCGCATCATAATGCTCAAGGTGAATACCGCACGAATGGATAAAAATTGGGATGCCATATTGGGTGATGTACAGCAAATGCCCGAAATCGAGTCATATACCTACTCGATGCTTGAGATAGGGGAAAGTTTTGGATTTTCGCAGTACACGAACGAAGAACGTTCGTGGTATATACGCGAAGTATCAGCTTCACCAGACTATTTCAGTTTCTTTAATGTGCCCATGCAAGGCAAGGTGGTAGATGCCAATGCCGTAAATATGGTTTATGTGAGCCGTGCGTTCTACAACCAATTGCAAAAGGATGGGGTAGATGGTATCGTAAAATTAGACGGTTATGAATATCAGATAGCCGGTGTATATGAATCCTTGCACAAAGAACCCGGTTTAGTGGGGCAATACATTGGTTCCGTTGTTCGACCTACCCTATCAGACATTTGTTATTATTTCCGCCTTACCCCACAAGCCGATGCCAAGGCGTGTGTGAAGAAGTTGGAAACCATCTGTCGTAAGTATGTGCCCGAAACACTACCATTAGAGATACGTTTGATGTCGGACCGAACAAAAACCACAGCAGGAACGGTTGAACTTATAAGCTATGTCTTTTTGTTGCTTGGCTTCATCAGTTTGTTGGTGGTAATACTCAGCATCTACTCGGCCATTTCGATGGATACAGTGAACCGTCAAAAGGAGGTGGCTATCCGAAAGATAAACGGAGCTACGCCCAAGGTCATTGCTTGGCTTTTCGGTCGCTCCTACCTATTGACCTATCTCCTTGTGTTTGCCATTGTTCTTCCTATAGGGCGGTTGGCTGCTATATCGCTTTACCAAGATCTTGATGCACCCTATCGTTGGGATTGGTGCATCGGCATCTTCTTTGGCATGGCATTGCTTATCTTCTTTATTACCGCCTTTAAGATTTATCGCATCATGCACATCAATCCGGCAAGCATAATTAAGAAAGAGTAATTTAATAAGCTAAACACTAATCACTATCAATATGATTACACATTACCTGAAAGTTGCCATACGCAACCTGTTGAAGTACAAAGTACAGAGCATCATCAGCATGGTGGGGCTGGCCATCGGCTTGGCCACCTTTGCCCTGTCCAGCATCTGGTTGAAGTATGAGATGACCTACGACACCCATTGGCCCGATGCGGAACGTATCTATCAGATAGGTGGATGGGAAGAAAATGAATTGATGAAGTTCTCCCGCTATACTTCGTACTTGCTTCCCTCCGAGTTTAAAAAGAATTTCCCGGAAATAGAGGAAATTTGTGCTATACATCACGAGCAAAAAACTGATAACGGAAAGGAATATTATGTACTGCGAGCAGATTCGGCATACAATCGGATATTCCCTATCACGATATTGCAAGGAAACGACCAATTCTTGTACGATGCCAACTTAGCCGGCATTACCGAAAGTGCCGCCATACGCATGTTTGGCACTACAGATGTATTGGGCAAAACACTCTCTTCCAATTTCCGCTATAACGGACCGGATGGCTTCACCATCTGCGCCTTGCTGAAAGATGCCGAAGGACATTCGTACTATCCATACGATATTATCTCTTCCCCAAAGGGAGAATTAGAAAGGTATCATAGTTGGGGATATTTAATCTTTCAAGCATTTATCAAACTTGTTCCTGGTGTGGATGTAAAGGCATTTGACGAGAAACTGAAAGCATACAATAGAAATGAGAACTATACTGGTCGTGATGGAAGTCCAATTACCATTGTTTCCAAATCTCCACACACCATTGTCCCCCTCAGTGAGATGCACTATACTTACCCTCTCTCTACCGATGCTATTCGTTTGGAGCATATTCGTTTGTTCAATGTTGTGGGTTTGGTTGTGGTGCTTTGTGCTTTAATCAACTACCTGATTCTATACGTTATCCGCTTATATATCCGTCGTCGTGAAATGACTCTTCGTCGTGCACATGGTGCAAGCGAGGGCAGTCTGCTGCGAATGACCATGACCGAGTTGTTGGTATTGACAGGCATTGCTCTCTTCTTCGGCATGCTTATCACCGAACTGCTCTATCGCCCATTCAAGGAGATTACCGGCATTAACGAAGGCAGCGATTTCCTCTATCGCGAGTCGGCCATCTACATGGGCATTGTGATACTGCTTTCTTTGTTGCTTTCATCCGCCATGCTTATGTTGCAACAACGTCGTTCATATCGCGAATCGCTCTTACCTATTGCATCATCGGGTGGTATCTTCACTTTCCGTCGAGTAGCTATGGGTGTGCAACTATTCATCAGCATCTTTGTATTGTTTGCTACTGTTACCCTACAAAAACAGTTGCGCCAACTGCACCAATCCAACGATATGGGCATAAATATGGACGTAGTGATAGCCGCAGGATGGATATCATGGACTGAAGAGGAAGTGGATCCTATTATGGAACAGATTCCTTATATTGAATATTACAAGACGGAAAACCACCCGTTCGACCCACAAAGTTACCACACAGGAACTTATGAGATATGGCATGATGACGATAAGGGCGAACGACAAACCATAGAATGCAAAATCCATGACATCAGTTACGATGCCTATCGAGTGTATGGCTTACAGCTCATGGCCGGCGAGGCTCCTAAGGAGAGTGGCAACGCACAGAATATTTGGGTAAATCAAGCCTTTGCTGCTAAAATGGGCTGGAGTTTGGAGGAAGCTATTGGCAAGCAATTTCATTCTCCCTCTTTAGTGGCTATCTATGATTACGGAAATATAAAGATGTTCACTATTCGTGGGGTGGTTAAGGATATACAACTATCTCCCATCTTGCCGCCAGCTCCATCTATCTACATGTTTGATAAAGAAAAATTGAATTGGGAGGGAATAATAGAAAGAAATATAAACAGACAACGTTTCTTCACCACATCCATCAAAGATATGAAAGTGCTGCAAGATAGTGTGCGTGCCCACTTGCAACGTGCCTTTCCGCATGCTGATACCCGATACATGCACATGGGGTTCTATACCATTGAGGAAGAAATAGAAAAGGCTTTGCAATCGGAACGTGTGTTGATGAAGCTGCTTGGCATTGCTTCTGGCGTATGTATCTTCATTACGCTATTCGGCATCTTTTCTATGGTGAGCCTGACGTGCGAGCGTCGTCGCAAGGAGATGGCCATCCGCAAGGTGCATGGTGCAAAGATTCGCGACATCATCGGGCTGTTCGTCAAGGAGTATGGCATCTTGTTGTTGGTTTCTGCGGCCGTAGCATTCAGTGTGGGGTATGCTGTGATGAAGCAATGGCTACAGACCTATGTGATACAGACCACCATTTCGTGGTGGATATATGTCGCCATCCTTGCGGCCGTCACCCTGATGATTGTCCTCTGTGTGGGCTATCGTGTATGGAAAGCCGCCAATGAGAATCCGGCCGATGTGGTGAAAAGCGAGTAGATTTATGATTTATGAATTATGAGATAACCGCCACTTGTAGGGACGTAGCGTGCTGCGTCCGTGAAAACATAAACGAAACAATATGATAGCACATTACATGAAAGTTGCCGTGCGCAACCTGTTGAAGTACAAAACGCAGAGCATCATCATCAAGTTGGGGCTGGCCATTGGCCTGGCCACCT
>JAGBWA010000104.1 GCA_017630035.1 Bacteroides sp. | reverse complement strand
TTGGGCAGAATGTATTGCAACTTCTGGAATCAGATGTGTTGGCGATTGTTCGTTTATGCACGAGAAATGCAGAAACAATGTCATACATACGATAATGGTTGATATAGTAGTGCGTTTCATTGTTTTTGTGTTTTATAAGTGAATACCCATACCTACTGTACCTTCCCAATGTTTCCCCGATATAGTGATTGCACCGGCCGATACAACTAATTTATTGAAACGCCACATCAACCCAATTTCTACCGCTATACCTTTAACGGAATAGTCTGCGTTCTTATAGTAAGTATCATTGATACTTTCCCATGCTACCATTCGTTTCCCATATCCCAATCCTTCGTAAAGCGAAAGAGAGTGCCACAATATATGCATACCTCCTGCAATTATCATATATTCGCTTTTAGTGGTTTTGCCTGTGTAGTAAGGAGTTGCCGAACTTTCAGTTATTTCACCATTCCGATTACATGTTCCTATCGTTTGGGGAGAAGTGTTGAAATTACTTTGATAAAGCAGATAGCCACCATGTCTTCTCATCATACCACAGCGGATGCCTGCCGACCAACTTTCCGATGAGAATCCGATATTGCTTAATAGCAAATAATGAATAGGTTCTTTCGGCCGCTTGAAAGGCACAAATTCCCATTCTTTTACAGGATGAATAGTATTGTCGTTCATTAGAATATGCCCGTGTATTTTCTTCAAAGGGATAGTTGCCGGATGCTTATATTCTATTGGTTCGGCCAAGACCAATTCATAAGTCATTCTGGATTCTAAGGCTTGGCCAAAGATATAGTCGCGAAGTACGCCCCACTTGGGGTGTTTGATTGTTATTTGAATGCTTCCTTTTGGAAGATATAACCAAATTTCTCCTATTTCATTGCGACGTTCCACAATCCCCAAAGGCGTGGAGAATGCAAAATCGTGACTTCCTACTACTTTTACCAATGCACATGCTTCGTTATTCAAGTCGCGAACAGGCGTAATATATGCCGTGATATCATTGGTCAAAACCTTGAATGCACTCACACTAAATCCTTGCCCATGAACCGATATTGTAGTCAGAACAAAGAGTATGAATGTAAATAAAGGTTTTGATAGTTTCATATCATTGCAGATTAAAATTACGAATATTAAAAACTTCCTCCTTTGTCAGTGGGGTATGGTCGCTTTTTATGCTTGGTTGCCAAGTGCGTACATGTATTTTGGGGGCTGTTTCGTCACGAAAATCCCATAATAAGAATAGATAACCTTCATCCGAATAATGATCGGATTGATAACCTTGCTTTAGCACTACTCCGTAAATGCCCGCTTGAGTGGGATGTCGCATGATTTGAAACTCGCTAAAATTCAAATCTATGGTTTGGTTCGTTTTGAATATCAGTTTCAGTTTGTCAAGATACTCTCTTTTACTTTTTACGTTGTAGATTATCTGTTCAGGTGGCAGATAATTATTTTCTACTTTCGGAGCCATTTTAATTACTGTTCCAACAATAATCAAGGCGTTTTCGCTAAATAGTTGCTCTAAAAAGTCAATATCTTTGGTAGTGTAAGAAGTGCGCAAGTGTTCCACGTAATTAAGAATCATTTGTCTGTTTTGCGCATCCTTTTCTTCAAGATTCCCATTTAGTACTTTCTTCGCTTCATCGAAGAATGGACTTTCTTCGGCTATCTTTTTCCACGCATTCGTTTCTATTCTGTTGTATTTTTCGGTTTGCCGAACGGTGTTTTGTTTTTTCTTTTCATTTGTCGGTACACTATCTCGGCAGATAAAGTGTTGTTGAATGCCATAAAAAGCTGTTTTATCATCTACCACATTATAAAATATCTCGGGTGTTGCTTTTTTTCCTTCTTTATCGATAAATATATAGTTGTCGTTTTGTTTAGCTATAGCATACGAATTGGAATGGAAATGTCCTAAGTACTGGTAGCTTTCTGTTGCTATGGTATTCCCTTTATAGTCTGTCATATACCAACCGCTCTCTTTGAAATACGCCAATCGTCCATTACCCATGTCTGTTATTTTGTCGAATTGGTCTTTCAGCAACATTTTTCCATTAGGATGAATGATACCATAACCATTATCCGTTTGAACAATTATTTTCTCGTTGTCAGTATATTCAGCATAATACACATCTTCTGGCAAACTGATAAGAGGTAATCCTTCAGAGTTGATAAATCCACATCTTCCCGTCTCAATATTTCGATAGAATATCAATCCGTTTTGCATCTTGTTGCTCAGTGCGCATTTATCTAATCGAATTGAAGATAATGGCTTGCCACTTTTGTCAATCAGTTGAAAACCGATGCTACCATTGGCATTACTCATGCCAACCAATGCAATATTATTGTGAAAACTATTTGCTCTGTCGTAAATAGGGGGTATTGCAATGTTTCCCTGCGTATCGATATAGCCATATTTGCCATCGTTGGTAGCAATCAAAGCCAGTCCGTCACTGAAGTTATATGTAAGTCGTATATCGTACTGTGGATGCTTTGCTGTAGAGGAAACGATATTCCCTTGTTTGTCTATGAGTAGGATGGGAGAGTAGGGAGTCTCTTGAGCCCATGTCACATCTTCGAAGAAATGCCCGATACTATAATAACTTATATCGTTTATAGGCAGCAATGGAGAATCTATATTGTATAGCATGTACCTTCCACTCATATCGGGCACCGCAAACATTCCGTTTACCATAGCAGTCGGTTGATAGGCAAATACATCTGTAGTCAGTAGATTGCCTTCGGTGCTAACAATGCCCCAATTCCCCTTATCTTCACGTTGATAAGCATACCCACATCTTTGTTGGTATGTATCGGTGCATGCTATGCAGAGCAATGTTAGCAAGAATGCGGACAAGAGTTGTTTCATTGTTTTCAATTGCATAACTTTTGGGCAAAGATAGCGAAAGGTTATTGAAGATGAATTATGTTACTTCGTTTTTTCTTTCCGACTTTTTTAAAGAACCCCTTCAATCTACCTTCATTCTGCATGAAATGGTAGAAAGAAGGGGATCCCCTAACAAATTAGATGAATAATATTACTTTATTCTGTCCAATTCTCTATTTCACCGCCAATTTCAATCTTAATCTGTTCAGGATTCTTCGAAATGGCCAATTGCACATTGTGCTGCATGCCAGCTTTGAACAAGAACTTACTTTCGTACAGATACGAAACACCTTTTGTGATAACCTCTACCAAAGGTTGACGGTTATTCAAGCGTTGTGGTACGATGATTGCCGAATACTTATGATTTCCTTCACTGCGTGCTTTGATTACTTCTGCCGAGCTGTAAGTATCGCGTGTCACGACACCTGCACTCAAGTCGATGGTAGCCGATGGCACTGTGCTGTGAATGTAAACTTCAATATCATCGGGCAGTTCCCCTTCGTAGTCATCACCCTTAATTAGTTTGATGTAAAGGCGGCTCATGCGATGTTTGAACATCAAAGTTACGGCATCGTTGCTGGCTGTTGTACCTAAACTGTTTGCCCACAAGAAGTCGCTTGCTTCGTATGCTTCGGCACTCGATTGATCGGTTGCTACCTTGAAAGGCATGTCATCTACTGATGAGATGGGCGAAGCATATGGATAATAGGCATATACATTGTATGTGCCATTGTTCCAATAGATGGGCGATTCCGGCTTCCATGCGTTGCTGCTATAAGTCAGTTTGGCATTGTTTACATAGTTACCGCCTATTTCCAATGGAGCGTCGCGATCGGTTACAAACACACCAATTTGGTCGTTAGCTTCAAAGGCATTACCATTTACGCGAGTGGAAACTTGTTCATTTGGATGAACAACATTGAAAGTCATCTCTTTCTTGTTGGGTTGTTCTATCGCAATTTCATTGTTGTCGCAACTGCCCATGCCCAATACAAGGGCACAGAAGCAGGCTATATTTAAAAACTGTTTTTTCATAAGAAACAATTATTATGGTACAACACTCATTTTATTTACCCAATGGGCTTCCTTTATGGATTTGTGGATGACTGTGCGAGCTTGCAATGCTTCTACCGGTGTAAGTAGGCAAGTCATAAAGACGAGTTGAGGCACCGGCATCGCGTTTGTCGTTGGCAACAAATTCTTCGAACGAATATTCCTCACCGGCATAAGCTTTGATGCGTTTCACAATGGCTTCGCGGCTGATGGTGCTATAATAAGGAATGTCGTTATTCATACAGCTGTTTTGTTCCGAGCGGAATACACCGCGTGCGTGCATATAACCCCCTTCGAATATATCGACAATGTCGCTATAGCGATCGTCGAATATCAAGTGGCTCCAAGGCACTTCGTGCATCTTGCCGGTCAACGATAGATTTTGGAACCAACCCAATGAGAAGCAAACTTGTAATTCCCATGCGTGTCCACAACATGTACAATCACAGAAGTCAATGAAAGCATTGTGATAGATGTACTCATCGCCCAACTTGCCGAACCCGTGACCACCTGCTTCGTGTTGGATTACGCCACGTGTATCAAGTGGATAGCCATAAGTGCTCATGGGACAGAAGGCAATGGCAGCACCACTTTCCCACATTTGGCAAATGCCACCATAGTCTGTACTATTGGGTACCATGATGATGAGTGTTTGGTCTAAATTCTCTCTTGTAACTTCTGGTATGCGGAGAGCATAATCGAATACGGCATCGTAGTCGCAACGCAAGCCTACACCACCGGTAAAGGTTGTCTCGAACTTGGCATAGCGGATGGTATTCACGGCACCGATTCCCGTTTCGGGCGATACGGCAATGGCGGTATGTACGTTGAAGTAGTCACGATAAGTTTTGTATGGTTCAATGCCGAAGAAGTTTTCAATCTGCTCTTCCATAGCGGCCATATACTTGCCTTCGCTGATGTCCTTAGCATCAAAGCCATCGCCCAAGAATACCAAGTTGATGCCACCGTTGTTACCTTTGGTTGCTGTTTGCTTGGTAATGATTTCATCTTCGGCATACATGTAGTCGTATTGCGATACGGTACACTTATGTGTATAGTCCTTATCTTTCAGTTTGAAGATAATTTCGCCTGTACGGATTGGTGAACCAGCTGGCATCTGGTGAATGGTCAGTGTCAACTCGGTTTTGCTGCTACCGCTTGTTTGTGATAGGCTGCACCAGTCAGGCATGCTTTCCACTTCCCAATCGCCTTCGGCATTCAGTACCAAACGGCGGGTGGTTTCTGTATTGATGGCACAAGCAATGCTTGGGCGGCAAACCAATTCATGATGAGCTGCAATGCGTTTAAAGTCCATCCAACCTTGCTCTGTTTGATATAAAGTAATTGCCGATTCGGGAACTTCAAGTGTAAAGTTGTCTTTAGGTACGCCATTGAAAGCACCTGGTTGTACATAGGCGGGAATACCTCCCTTACAAACGATACTACCTATTCCATAACATCCTTCAAATGCTCCACCATCTTCATAATAACTTGCTTCATAACAAATGGTTTCCAAACTTTCAGGGAAAATTAAACCTTCAATGCTGCGGCAATGTGCAAATGCACCAGCACCGATTGTTTCTACTCCTTCTGGAAATTCAAGAATACCCATTAAACGCCAGTTGTATGCAAAAGCTTTATTGCCGATAGTTACTATCTTTTCAGGGAGTTTCAATGTGCCAGAAAAATCACAACCATAGAATACGTTGTCAGAAATAACCATCAAATCTTTTGGTAATTTTATTTCTCCTTTAAAATGGCATCCATTAAAGGCGCCTCCTTCTAAAGCCGTAATTCCATCGTGTAATGTAAGGGTTCCATTGAATCCACATCCTGAAAAGGCACTACCACTAATAACTTTTACTCCCTGTGGTATAACTAATGAACCTGATAGATTATTACAACCATCGAATGATAGCTTGCCAATTTCTTTCAATTTTTCAGGTAATCGTAGTTCTCCATAAAAACCATTACAACCATAAAATGTCTGTTCGCCAATTACTTCTAAATTATCAGGTAAGCTTAGTTCGCATACGAATGTACAACCTCTGAATGCTCCTATACCTTCTCCTTTATTGTTACCAATAATTCTTAGAGTTGTAGGCAATGATAATGATCCTGTCATTCCTCTACAATCTAAAAAGGCTTCACTCATAATTTCTGTGACTCCTTCTGGAATATGAAGTGAACCAGTAATATTGCTGCAACCAGCGAAAGCACTTCTTCCAATAATTTCTAATTTGTTTGGTAATAATAAATGTGTTAAGCTAGTTTTGTTTTTAAAAGCATCTTCTGGAATTATATTAGGCGATTCTCCCACAATAATCATTTCTTTCATGTTTAATGCTTGCAAGAGTTTCATCTCATCACGCATAAAAAAGAAATCAGAAGCATTAACTTCTCCCGTAATCTTCAAATTTTGCAATTGGGTGTAGTCTTTGCCTGCTGCAGTAATGGCATCTTTCAATCCACCAGGGGTAGAATTAATAACAATATACTCCTTCATCGTAGCATCGTGACTGACGTCATCGTTTTCCCAAGCAGTGATGCTTTCGCCTACCAATGTGAAGGTGTAGTCGCCTGTCGATGTTTTCTTATCAACCTTGATGCTGAAGTTATGCATCTTGCCAGAAACGTAAGCAAACGCTTCGCTTTTCTTGAAGGTATAAGCAATGCCATTTACCGTAATGCTGAACAGAGGAGTTTCTGCTGCAATGGTTTGTGGCACTACAATGGCGCGATAGTAATCATCTTTCTTATAAGGAATGATACCCGTAGTTGCTACTTCGCCGGTTGCTTTTATTTCACCTGTAGCCAAGTCGATGATGGATTTGCGTTTGGTGTTCTTCACCAATACGTTCTTTTCCAATCCTGCCCATTCGCCATCGGCAAAGCCATTACCCTCTACCAATGTAATCTTGGCACTACTCATGCGGTGACGCAAAGGAATGCGAATCACTTGGTCGGTTGGCGCTACATTTTCAGCTTTTCCCCAAAGAAAGTCGCTGGCTTCGTAACCACCCATGCCTTCGCTTGTAGCCTCTTTGCTTTGATCCTTTGCCACTTCAAGTTCATAGTTGTTTACGTCGGTTGGCGAACCGAATGGATAGTATCCATAAACGTCGATATGGGTTGTTTTGTCTTTCCAATATACATCGTAGGCCGATGTCCATTTATAGTTGGCTTCGTCGAATGTATGACGCACATTGTTGCCGCGATTGCCACTGCTTTGTAGTGTGCCGGGGGTACTTCCATTGTAATCTACAATGTAAACACCCATTACATCGCCATCGGCAAAGCCATTGTCGTTGACGCGGGTTACCGCTACTTGGTCGATTTCACCCGATAGGGTAATTGCTTTGTTTCCATTAGGCGATGGATTGTAATCAATCAAATCATCGTCTTGGCATGCTGTTACCATCAAAAATGGTAGTGATAGCATTGCAAGTCTGAAAAACTTTTTCATAATATAGCTGAGTTAAAGTTTATATCCATTTTATTCGGCTGTACCGCCATTATCTATTTCGTCATCTTCCCAGGCTCCGATACTTACGTTTACGCCATTGCTTGTTTTGCTAAGGGTGACGGTGAAAGTGTGTCGCTTGCCGCTTTGGAAGGTAAATTCCTTGTTTAGGTTATAGTCGCGACCATCTACGGTAACTGTAATGAAGTTTTCGGCATTGACAGTTTGCGGTACAACCAACGCCTTGTAGCTACCTTTTATATAATAAGGTGTAATGCTTTGTGCATTGCCGGTGGCACTTATTTCGCCAGTAGCGAGGTTGATGGTTGAGGCTGTTTTAAGATTATTCAGTTTTACACTTACTTCAGCAGCCGCTAAACTTTCTGCGGTAAAACCATTACCTGCAGCCACTTTGATTATGGCGCAACTCATCAGATGATTGGTAGTGATGCTGATAGCACTTTCTGTAGGAGTAACATTGCTTTTCTTGCCAAATAAGAATTCGCTTGCTTTGTATCCGGCCAATGTAGATTGATCGGCTTGTACGCTGAAAGCATGTGCTGTAATATCAGTAACCTTGGCATAGGGATAATAGCAATAGAAGTCGGCATGAGTCTTGTCGTCGAGCCAATAGATAGGAGTAGTCGGTGTCCAAGTGCCATTGTAGGTGAATGACATGTTGTCCACATGGTTACCACTTTGCTTCAGATTGCCGGCACTGCCATTTACATAGTTTACTACATAAAGTCCAATTTTATCGCCACTATCATAGCCTGTATCTGTAGCACGTGTAACAGGCATTCCTACATTAAGTGAAATGGGGATTTTCTTTACTTCAGGTGTAGGAGTAGGTGTAGGAATATCCGGTTCTTCTGTACCGGTGCTACCTGATGAACCACAACTACATAAAACAGCCATCATTAGGCTTAATGTCATTAAAGAGAACGATAATTTTTTCATATTGATAGATATTAGAAAGATTAATATTCAATGCAAAAGTAGTAGTTGCCCCAATACGAATCAAGTTCATAATGGTTCAAATTGCGATTATTTTAATCATCTATGAAAAAACATGTTTTTTAGATGCGCTTTTTGCGCCAACTACCTTTGCGGATGTAGAGGTAGGAGAAGAGGAAGACGCAGCTGCCATACACAACTTCGGCTGTCCAACAGAAGGCTACATCCATGCGGAGGTAGAGGATGATGTAGGTGATGTAGCTGACGTAGAAGACAAGAGCGATAAGCTCGAGAATAAAGGCTTTTTGTGTGTTTCCTGTACCCGATACGGACAAGAAATAGACGTGTCCCGGTATTTGGAATAGGAAAGAGGCACACATTACCCATAATGAGGGGATAGAAGCCGTAATCAATTCGGGTATATCGGTATAAATACTCAGAATGAATTCGGGGAATAGCGAGAATAGTAGTGCCAATGGCAATACTATCATGTAGGTTATGCGCAAATGGCGCAAAATGGTTGGCGCTACTTCATCGGGGCGTCCGGCTCCAATCAAGTTGCTGACAAGCGATCCGCAAGTAGATGCAAAGGCTGTCATCATCATGAATAGCACACCGGATATTGCACGCACCAAGTTTGTGATAGCTAAAGCTCGTTCGCCCAAGTGCTCGATGTAGAGGAAGAACAAGAACCAGGTAGAGAACGAGATGATGTTTTGAATCATTGTCCAGATGGAGATATTGAACATGCGCTTCAATACATCGATTTGCAATCGTGGAATGCGGTCTAGGCCATACTTCTTCAAGTCGATACGGCTACGCGTATAGATGATAAAGAATAGCAGCGACACCAGCTCGGCCAGCGAAGAGCCAATAGCCGCACCGGCAATGCCCAAAGCGGGACAACCAAACTTACCAAAGATAAGAATATAGTTGAACACCACGTTGCTCAACACCATCACCACCGAGTTAAGCGTAAGCGTTTTAGTTTGCGTTGTTCCCACAAAATAGGCGCGGAAAATAGTGCCGCAAAAGGCAAACAATCCACCCAGCACACGCCATTGCAAGTAGATGATAGACGACTCGTAAATGGCATCAGACGATGGGATGTGCTTTAAGATTAGTGGTGAGAATAGATAGGAAATCAACAAAATGACAACCGCCAGCGCCAATTGGAAATAGAGTCCTTGATAGAACAGTGTACCAATCTCCTTGTATTGTTTCTCACCATTTCGTCGGGCAATCAAGATTTGCGCACCAATGCTGAAGCCAAACGACGCCATGAAGAAGATGGTGTAGAAGATAGAGGCAATGGCTGATGCACCAAGTTCCACTTCGCCCACACGTCCCAAGAAAGCGGTATCGGTCAACCCGATAAGTTGTTCCATTAACAGGCTGACAAGGATGGGGTAGGATATGCGTAGGATGTCTTTGGTGCGATAAGTCATTTTTTTAATTAAAAATTGAGAATTATAAATAGAAATGACGAATTACGAACAACAACCATTCGTAATCCGTCATTACTTATCTAAATGTTGTTTTATCGTTTATTTTTCATTTGTTGTTGCTGACGCATCAACTCTTCTTGTTGCTTTTGCATAGCTTCCAAGCGTGCAGCGAATCCAGTCTTCTTCAACATTTTAGGGTCTTTGCGGTTAGCTTCCAATTGCGCCAACAGCTTAGCCTCGTTGGTAGTCTTGCGGAAGATGATGGTAGTGAGCACACTAATCAATGTAGACAAGAAGTAGTAGTAGTTCAAACCAGATGGGTAGTCGTTCAATACGAAGAAGAACATCAGCGGCATCAAGTATGACATCCACTTCATGGCAGCCATTTGTGGGTTAGCACCATTATCTTGTTGTCTCATCATGTACATGGTGTTCAAGATGTTGGTAGCAGTCATCAACAAACAGAAGAGGCTGATGTGATTGCCCAAGAATGGAATGCTGAAAGGCAAGGTGATGAGTGCATCGTATGTCGAGAGGTCATCGGCCCACAAGAAGCTTTGTTGACGAAGCTCGATAGCACTTGGCAAGAAGAAGAACAACGCCATGATTACAGGCATTTGAATCAACATAGGCAAGCATCCGCCCATTGGGCTTACGCCATAGAGGTTGTAGAGTTGCATCACCTCTTGTTGCTTCTTCATCGCATCCTCTTGCTTTGGATATTTAGCATTGATTTCGTCGATTTTTGGTTTCAATACACGCATCTTGGCCGATGACATGTAAGTCTTCTTGGTTGTTGGGTAGATTACAGCTTTCACAATTACAGTCATCAAGAAGATAACCAATCCCATGCTCAATCCCCAGCTTGTCAACCAGTCGAAGAGGTTGATAGTGAAGAATTGGTTCACCCAGCGAATCAAAGGCCAGCCCAAGTACACAATGCGTTGCAAGTCCCAATCGCTGTCGCGGTTGTCATCGAGCGCAGTCAATGTTTTGTAGTGGTTAGGGCCAAAGTAGAAGTAGATGTTTGTAGGCTCTTCACCGGTAGGGTCGAAAGGTGTATTCATCTCGGCCGAGTAGTCCTTGATGTATCCGCTGCCTTGCGTTTCCATTTTCGATGTGAGCTTTGCTTTGTCCAAACCGGCATCACAAATCATTACCGACGAGAAGAATTGGTTTTTGAAAGCCACCCAATTCAAGCGTTCGTCCAATGTTTTGCTGGCATCTTTCATGTTCGACAATTCGTCTACATCGTCGCCCATTACCTTATAAGTAAGTTCAGCCAATCGGTTTTCATAGGTGTATCCACGTTCAATTTGGCGTGCACGTTGGCTCCATTCCACGTCCACGGTGTGATTGCTTGCAGCCAATTTGTCGCCCATGTTCACCGCTTGAATGGTGAAGTCCACCAAATAGGTATCGGGATGCATAGTGTAGCGGAAGTCGATGTAGCTTGCGCTATCGGCCGCCAAACGCATCACCACGCTGCTATCAGTTTGTGCAACGGGTTGGAAATAGTAGTCGCTTGTTTGGATAGTCTCTTTCAGGTTGTAGAACAAGAAGTTCATGTTCACATCCTTGCCGTTGAACAGCTGTACGGGAGTTTTTTTGTCTTGCTCCATATACTCTTTCAACACCGACGAGTAGATGCGTCCACCCTTAGTGCTGATAGTCAAATCGGCCACGTTGTTGTGAATGGTAATAAGTTCGTCTTTACCTTTGCGTGCATTGAAGAAAAGCGCTGTCGAGTCGTTGGCCAATGCTTCGCGTTCGTTTATCAAAGCAGCTTCGGCTTTCGCTTTCAAGTCAGCTTCGCGTTGTTGCACCAAGGCAATTGAGTCGTTGTAGCGTTGCCAAGCCTCTTGTTGTTCTTGTGAGGGACGGCTGAAGTAGCTGAATCCCACCAATAAAAGTCCAATTAAAATTAATCCTGTAGTGGTATTTTTATCCATTTCTGATTAACTATGAATTATGAATTAGTAATTATGATTTATTCTGTATTTCTTTGCTTTTGCCTATAAATCGCAAAAGAACGCGCAAAATTATGAAAAAAAGAGGGATACTCTAATAAATTTAAACTATTTTTGCAAAGTAAACATAGTTTTTGTCATTATGAAGCATAGAATACTACTAACATCTGCATTTATTTCGCTCTTTTCGTTGTCAATGTTTGCCCAGTCTCCAGCCGATACGTTGGCGGGTGTATTAAAGCAACACTTGCTTTTGAAATTGGTAGAAGAAGACAGCGTTCAAAAAATGGATACCATCTCGGTGTTGTACGAAAAGCATATTGGCGTGTTGGACTATCTCAACGACCCCGGCGCACCGCAACGCTATCTTCCGGTAAATTCCGACTACTATCGCATGTTTGTTCCCTTTACCTACTATCATGCTCCAGTTCAACGCTTCTCTACCATCAAGACCCAGCCATTGCAAGCTTGCAAAAAGTCGTTGAACACTCCTCGCATCCAGTTCGACGAATACCGCTGGAAGTCGAAAGAGCGCGCCAACGAAGCCGTGGACAGAGCCTTGATGAGCGCCTATATAGCCCATCCCCGCAAGATTGTTCGTTTCGAGGACGATTTCATGGGCATTGCCTATAACGACGACATAGCCAAAGAGGCTACAGCCAAGCCAACCGTTGCCGATTTGTATGGCCAAGAGAGTAATGTAACTTTGACAGAAGATGCTCAACTCGAGATAAAGAAACCCAATTGGTGGACATTTGGCGGCGATGTATCGTTAGATTTGGCGCAAAACTACATTTCAGAAAACTGGTATAAGGGTGGTGAAAGCAACGTTACAACGCTTTTGTCGTTCAAACTTTTTGCCAACTACAACGACCAAGAAAAAGTGCAATGGGAAAATTTGATTGAAGGCAAATTGGGTATTGCATCCATGCCGTCGGATACTGTACACAACTATTTACCCAACACCGACCTGTTGCGTCTTTATAGTAAATTAGGTATTCAAGCCTCTAATAGATGGTACTACACCATATCTACCGAGATAAAAACACAATTCATGAACGGCTATAAGGCCAACAATCGTCAGATTCTTTCATCATTCGTGGCGCCTGCCTATTGGATATCCAGTATCGGTATGGACTACAAGCTGAACAAGAAAAATTTCAATTTCTCTATCGTGTTGGCGCCTTTGTCACACTCCATGACCTATGTGGGCAACAAGAAGGTGGACGAAACGCGCTATGGTGTAGAAAAAGGCAAGCGCGTAGTGCATAGCTTCGGTTCGCAAATCAAGCCTAAATTTTCATGGAAGATGTTCAATAACATCACTTGGGAATCCGATTTAGATTGCTACACCAGCTACGAGTATGTGCGTGCCGATTGGAAGAACACGTTCAATTTCAAGGTGAACAAGCACCTCTCGACAAAGGTTTACATCTATGCTCGCTTCGATGATAGCACGAAACCCAAGTCGGGCGATAGCTATTTCCAATTGAACGAGTCACTAACATTCGGTTTGGATTATTCCTTCTAATGTATGGAGACGCTGAACAGTATTGTTGGAGAGATCAGCTCGTGGGTTTGGGGGCTCCCGACAATTATACTCTTGCTGGGTACACACATCTTCCTCACCATCCGCTTGCGCTTTCCCCAACGCCACATCCTGAAGGCCATCAAGCTATCGTTTAGTAAAGACAAGGATGCCGAGGGCGAGGTGTCGCAATTTGGCGCATTGGCCACCGCTTTGGCCGCAACCATTGGCACGGGAAACATCGTTGGCGTGGGCACAGCCATTGCCTTGGGCGGTCCTGGAGCCGTGTTTTGGTGTTGGCTCACGGGTGTGTTGGGCATGTCCACTAAGTATGCCGAGGGCCTTTTGGCGGTGAAATATCGTGTCAACTCCGAAGGGCGCATGCTGGGCGGTCCTATGTATGCCATCGAAAACGGCTTGGCCAATACACATCGCGGCATAGCCCGTTGGTTCTGGAAGCTGATGGCCGTTGCCTTTGCTTTCTTCACCGCTATAGCCACCTTTGGCATAGGCTCTACGGTGCAGGCCAACGCTATCTCTACCATGAGCCAGCAAACCATGGGTGTTTCGCCTGTAGTGATTGGCGGCATTGTCACCATCTTGGCAGCAGCCGTTATCATGGGTGGTGTAAAGAGCATTGCCCGCTGTTGTCAGACGCTGGTTCCGCTCATGGCCGGCATCTACATCCTAGGTTGCATCACCATCCTCATTATGAATAGCCACTACCTTTGGCCAGCTGTGAAGTTGATAGTCCATTCGGCGTTCAATCCCGCTGCTGCTGGAGCCGGTTTCCTGGGCACCACCATCATGATGACCGCTCGCTATGGCATTGCACGCGGTCTGTTCTCCAACGAGTCGGGCATGGGTTCGGCTCCCATCATTGCCGCATCGGCGCAAACCAAAAATCCCGTACGCCAGGCGTTAGTATCCTCGTCGGGCACGTTTTGGGACACGGTGGTCATCTGTGCCATTACCGGCATCACCATTGTCTCGTCTATCTTGGCCTATCCCGATATCAATGTAAGCGATGGCGGCGAGCTCACGAAGATGGCCTTCTCTAAGATACCCTATGTGGGCACACCGTTGCTTGTGTTCGGTTCGCTCACCTTTGCCTTCTCCACCATTCTGGGCTGGTGTATCTATGGCGAACGCGGCATGGAATACATTGCCAGCAAGCTGATTCGTCGCTTCAAGCGCGCTCGTGGACAGGAACCTACAGCGGCCTATATGGAGCATCGCTTGCGTGCTGTGAACAACACCTATCGCGTCCTTTTTTTGATAACCGTCTATTTGGGAGCCGTTATCAGCCTCGATTTGGTTTGGAACATGGCTGACATCTTCAATGCCCTAATGGCTATCCCCAACCTTCTATGCTTGCTCTTCCTCTCTGGCGTCATTGTGAAAGAAACCCGCAAGTATCTTTGGAAAGACAACCAGGATGATTAATACTTCCTTATTCTCCCTCTAAATTAGAGGGAGTAC
The DNA here is from genome assembly GCA_017630035.1 of Bacteroides sp. Lineage (GTDB taxonomy): Bacteria > Bacteroidota > Bacteroidia > Bacteroidales > Bacteroidaceae > Bacteroides. Next base: position 12,459 of record JAGBWA010000104.1, on the reverse strand, counting down.
CCCGCAGGGGGGAGGGCGTGTGTGTTAGATATCAAGTGGTTAGTGCTTCTTTAATTATCTCTATTACCCCATCCGGATTTTTAAAAACGATGTGATTTTCAATACGCAATGTGCTAATATTGTGTTCACGCATTAAATATTCACTACGATTGGTGTCATGGTGATCGCCTTCGGGTGTAAAGTGTTGATGTCCATCTAACTCAATAGCAAGACGTGCTTCAGGACAATAAAAGTCCAATACATATGGGCCAATACTAAATTGGCGTCGAAATTGTTTTCCTAATATCTGCTTAGCTTTAAGCATTCTCCATAAAGTAGCTTCTGCAGCTGTACTATTGTTGCGTAAATCTCTACGGAGTTGTTTATTAGCAGATAGGTTATGAGTGCGCTTTTTAAATGCACCATCCTTACTATTTTCGTTGTTTTCCATATTTCTCTAAATTTACTTACATATAAACTTACACACTCCTCCGGCTTTCAGCCACCTCCCCTAGCTTAGGGGAGGAATATAGCTTATTTTATAAATCATAAATCATAAATCTCCTAATACCTTCCGCGGCTCACTTCCACTCGAACACCAAAGTTGCCATTGGGCGATTTTAGCTCGAAAGCACCTTTGAAGTTGTTGCGTTGCCAGGGCAGGGCAGAGGGTCTGATTTGGCGTTCGCCTTTGAAGTTATACTCCCCATACGTGTTTAGGCGCATGCCATTCTTTAGGCGAAAACTGCTCATGGTCATGCTGGTAGGAGTGGCAAAGAAATTCATCGCTCCGCTAAGCGATGGATAGTTTCCCTGCGTAAAAAGCATGTTTGGATTCAACTTGAATAGCTGATTATAATTGACAGGCTTGTCCTTGTAGCTAAAGGTTGGGCGCAACGTAAACGGAATGGTTGGCGCCAGCTCCATCAGCCCCATATCCAACAAGAAACCGCCATAATCCTTCACGTCGGCCGATAGCTCGAATGGCGGCACATATCCCTCGGCGGGCAATCGCAGCGAGTCGCCTGCCACCTCTTGCGCCTTTGCGCTCCACGTAGCCATCAGTAGGCATAGTATGTATAATATTTTTTTCATGAGTTCTGAGTTGTGAGTTGTGAGTTGTTAAGTTGTTAAGGTGTTAAGGTGTTAAGGTGTTAAGGTTTCAATTTTCAATTCCTTCTCATACCCCATCCGTTCCCCGCGCGGGTAGTGAATGGTGCCACAATGCGTAAACCCCAGCGTTTTCATCATCCGTTGCATGTAGAAGTTGTCGTAGTTGGTATCCACCTTAAAGCTGAACACCCCATGCGCCACGGCCAGTTTCTCCACCTCTTGCATAAAACGTGTGGCCACCCCTTGACGCTTCACCTCATCGGCCACGGCCAATCGATGCACCACCACATAAGGTTGCACGCTGAGCCATTCCCCCTCAATCACGTCATAGGCCGGCTCGCCATCGAACGCCACCGCTCCGTAGGCCACCACCACATCCTCCAGGCACAACACGTGCGCGTAGCCCTTGGTTATGTCCGCCTCGATGTGACAAGGCAGCGGATACGATTCGTCCCACTGCTGCTTCCCCTCGCGATACATCTGCGCTTTGGCCTGCTGCATCAGCGTCCAGATGCGTTCGGCATCCTGCATTGTAGCTGTTCTAAACTTAAAATCACTCATATCATGGGCAAAAATAGCAATTATACCTTCATAATTCAAAATTCATAATCATAATTTTATTATATTTGCGAACTAAAACAAAAATTTACTAATCCAAAAAGAAATAGACATCTTACCATGAAGTCCGACATTGAAATTGCACGCAGCATCGAGCTGAAGAAGATTAAAGTGATAGCCGACAGCATAGGCATTCCTCGCGAGGAGGTAGAGAATTATGGCCGCTACATCGCTAAGATTCCCGAAACACTCATCGATGAAGAAAAGGTAAAACAGAGCAACCTGATACTGGTCACCGCCATCACCGCCACCAAGGCCGGTATTGGTAAGACCACCGTCTCTATTGGTTTAACCCTTGGTTTGAACAAGATAGGCAAACGCGCCATTGTAGCCCTGCGCGAACCCTCGTTGGGCCCCTGCTTTGGCATGAAGGGTGGGGCAGCCGGAGGCGGCGATGCCCAAGTGTTGCCGATGGAGAAAATCAACCTGCACTTCACGGGCGACTTCCACGCCATCACCTCGGCCCACAACATGATTTCTGCGCTGCTCGATAACTACATCTACCAGCACCAGGCCGACGGCTTTGCGCTGAAAGAGGTGGTTTGGAAACGCGTGCTCGACGTAAACGACCGCTCGCTGCGCAGCATCGTCACCGGTCTTGGTCCGCGCACCAACGGCCTCACACAAGAGTCGGGCTTCGACATCACCCCCGCCAGCGAAATCATGGCCATCCTCTGCTTGTCGAAAGACATCGACGACCTGCGTCGCCGCATCGACAACATCATCCTGGGCTATCGTTTCGACGGCACAGCCTTCACCGTGAAAGAGCTTGGCGTATCCGGCGCCATCACCGTGTTGCTGAAGGATGCCATCCATCCCAACCTGGTACAAACCACCGAAGGGACTGCTGCTTTTGTGCATGGAGGCCCATTCGCAAACATCGCCCACGGCTGTAATTCTATACTTGCCACTAAACTTGCCATGACCTATGGCGACTATGTAGTGACCGAAGCAGGCTTTGGAGCCGACCTTGGCGCTGAAAAGTTCTACAACATCAAGTGCCGCAAAAGCGGTTTGCAACCCAAGCTCACCATCATCGTAGCCACCACACAAGGCTTGAAGATGCACGGCGGTGTAAGCCTCGATGCCATTAAAGAACCCAACATGGAAGGCCTGCAACGCGGCTTTGCCAATCTGGACAAGCACATTGAAAACCTCCGCTCGTTTGGTCAAACCGTGGTCGTAGCCTTCAACCGCTTTGCCACCGATACCGACGACGAAGTAGAAGCGCTTCGCCACCACTGCGAGGCCGACCTCGGCGTAGGCTTTGCCGTGAACAACGCCTTTATGCAAGGCGGCGAGGGAGCCGTGGACCTTGCCCGCTTGGTGGTGGATACCATCGAGAAGCAACCCTCTGCACCGCTTCAGTTCACCTATGCCGACGAGCAAGGCATCGAGCAGAAAGTGTTCCAAGTGGCCAGTCGCATTTATGGCGCATCCGAGGTGACTTATAGCACCGTAGCCCGTCAGAAGCTGAAAGTGATCAACCAACTTGGCATTGCCCATTACCCCATCTGCATAGCCAAGACACAATACTCGTTCACGGCCGACCAAAAGCTGTATGGCGTGCACAAGGACTTCGAGTTCCACATCCGCGACTTTGTCATCAACAACGGTGCCGAGATGATTGTGGCCATTGCCGGCGAAATCCTCCGCATGCCAGGCCTGCCCAAGTCGCCCCAAGCCGAGCGCATCGACATTGTGGATGGACACATCGAAGGGTTAAGTTAAGGAATATAAAGAATACACTATTTCAAACATCGCTTGCTTCTTATTGAGGTGGGCGATGTTTTTTTTGCCCACTTCAAACCGACTCTAAGCCCATAGCATATTGCCCTTAACCCCGCAGCAAACCACCTCTAACCTGCGGGCTCGTACCAATATGCTTCGAGGTTATTCCAAATAGCCCTGGGCGAAGGGCGAGGCGGAGCATTATCCGGCAGCGGACATCCCATGTAGCACCGCTTGCCGTCTATGCGCTGTTCGTAACGGTACAGATTGTCTGCCGCTTGCTGCCGTTTCTGTTCCAGCTCCTGCAGTTGGGCGTGTAGCTCCTTCGATGTGCGGCTGCCCGATGCCACAAAGTTCACGAAATACTTTTGAGCATCGCTCACATCACGTATCTGATGCTGATTGCCGTATAGCAGCACATGCTTGCCAAACAGTTGCACCGCTTCGTTGAAGTGCTCCTTCAGTAGGGCAGGGTAGCCGCTCTTCATGCACGCTAGTTCGCCCCAACTGCTCTGCAAAGACAAACCTCGCAGCAACTCCATAAACCGCTTGTTTGTTGCTTCAACGCCAGCATCCTCTTTCTGTAGATGATTCTTCTCTTCTCTCTTCTTCTCTTCTCTTACGTGCGTGCGCGAGGAGGTAGATACGTCGTTGTCGTTCAGATTATTATCTCTTTTCGGCATGTTCTGCTTTGGCTCTGCGTAGCTCGTGCGCAGACTCTGTGCAGAACGAGTGCAGGATGAACCGAAGTCGATTGCAGAATGAAACTCTTCTCCCTCGATGATGAATAAATCCGTGTATTTCCGAACAATCAGTTCCATGTATCGGCGATGAAACCCTTTGCGTTCGAATAGCGACAATTGCTGAAAAGAGAGATGAAGATCCTCTTGCAGCGACAATTTTTCTACGAGGTACAGGTAAGTACCATATCCCTTTACTCCTTCCTCTTGAATGAGTTGTGCCAAACGCTTGTCGTCCGACAACCCCAACGGATGCTTAAACCAATTACTTTTCATACGCGATTGTTTTTCCGCAAATATAGCAAATCGACACCCCGTTTGTCAAGTCCGCAAAAGCCCTCTTTATTGACCACTCACCCCTGCGAGAAGTACTTCTGAGAGGGGTCAAATGTTAAAAAAGTGCGCTGAAGCGGGCTTTTGTAAATTTAACTTTTTTTATGAAAAACGAGAGAATGTCTTATGTAGGAAGCATTGATGAAATGCCAATACGAAGGCAATAATTAGTAATAATTCATTATAATATTGACAATCTTACAAAATACTACAATAGTATTTTTCTCACGAGGGAGATATATGACCCTCATGAGAAAATATTTTTTCTCTCACGAGGAAAAAATATCTTCCTCGTAAAGCTAAATTAAACCAATTGTGAATTTGTTTGACAATAAGTATAACTTCTTCTTGTGGTCGCTTTATTTGTTAATTCTTTGCTTCCAAACAACAAATACTTCACGTCTGAGGAACAAATAGATTAGCCGCAAACAACAAATACGTCAGAAGATCTAGATTTGCTTACTACCATTAATTCTCGTGCCAACGAGTGCAGCCGAGATTCAAAGAGCTAGTTCTTTAACGCTGCATCCATACAAGGGTGTTGTTCATGGACACGTCTTGTCAGTCGCAATGTAACTTTATAGTTAGAAAATATTAAAAATATTTGCTTGTATTCAACTTTTTCGTTATCTTTGCGGTAAATAATAACGTGTATGGTAACAAAAGAAGATGTACAGCGTTTCTTAGATTGTGTGCAAGAGAAAATCAAGGTGTTTGGTATTTTGTATCGGGATGATAGAGGCAAAAATACTCAAGCATTGCTTGACTTGGAAATTACGCCACAATATCGAGATAGGGTTATAGAGAATTTAGAGGTGATTGATTACTCTGATGGTCCGATTGTTGATACGCTGAATAAATATGGTGAAATGTGGGTGTTTGGAAAAGATGTGAAGGGAAAAGAGGTGTATATAAAAATAACACAAGGCATGGGGACAAGTGCAATCTGTATTTCGTTTCATATTGCTGAATATCCAATGAAGTATCCTTTTAAATAAATGATGTTATGATGAAAAGTCCATTTACAGGAGGCGAGGTGGTGCTGAAAAATGAATTGGCCGAACTTACCTTCAGAAAAGAAAAATATCAATATGTTCATCAGTTCTACGAATGTAAAGATACGCACGAACGATTTACGACTACGGCATTGGATGAAGTAAATGTTGCGCAAGTGTACAACCAATATCGAGCCAAATATGGTATTCCTTTTCCTGATGAAATTAAACTTATCAGACAACGATATGACTTGTCGGCATCGAAAATGGCGCAAATATTAGGATTCGGTGATAATCAGTATCGATTGTATGAAAACGGTGATATGCCCAGCGAAACCAATGGAAAAATCTTGATGTCCATAATGAATCCACTAATTTTTAAAACATTTGTGCTCAATGCTCGCAACCAATTGGAAGAAGCTGAATTGGCCAAAATATTGGATAAAGTGGATAGCGTAAAGGTTGATGTAAATGAAGGCTTATTTACGGAGTATATCTTTAATGGAGCGAAAAGGGATTCGTTTAATGGATTTGCAACCCAATCGATAGACAAACTGAAAAATGTATTGCTTTTCTATATAGCTAAATTTAATGGCGTATTCTTTACGAAAATGAATAAGCTATTGTTCTATACCGATTTTTATAGTTATAAAAACACGGGTAGGGGGGTTACAGGGCTGTCATACAAATCGATACAGTATGGTTTTGTTCCGCTTCGATGGGATAGAATCTACAGCTTCTTCAATGATATTCAGCAGGAGATTGTTCATTTTGATTCGGGAGTAGAAGGTACAAAACTTTTATCTGACATAATGCCCGACATGAGTTTGTTTACAGAGAAAGAGATTGAGTGTTTGGAAAATGTGTATAAGCGTTTCAAATTAGAATCTGCTGCAAGTATTTCTGAAATTAGCCATCAAGAAGTGGCTTGGCAGGATTATTTAAACTCTAATCAAGTGGTGGATTATAGTCTTTCTTTTAATTTGAAAGCAATGTAATTTATAACAATAACAAAGAAACCTTAACACCTTAACTCCTTAAATCTCGTGCCAACGAGTGCAGAGGCAAATTTATTTGAGCTATGCCGAGTGCAGCCGAGATTCAAGGGAAACCTTAACACCTTAACTCCTTACTTTTGTTGGTTGTTTAGCTTATGTTATAGGTGTGGAGGATTTGTATTTATCTATTTAGTGGTGAATTTACATTTTGGATAATTTGAGCAACCCCAAAAAGAACCAAATTTACCTTTTCGGAGAATTAACTTGCCTCCACACTTGGGACAAATGCCCGAATTTATTTTGTTTTTTACTTCTTGTTCGGCCGTTTTTAAATTGCCAACGTGGGTGTTATTATCTACGGAATCACGTATATTCTTTTGATGTAATAGCTCAATAATGTCTTCTAATTGACTTTCTGTGAGGTATATAGTTTGATGATTGCCAATTGTGGTTAATAGTTGTTTTTCGTTGATTACATAATTGCTTGTTGTAACATTAAGTAAGTTTGCTTCGTTAGAAAAAACAACTATAGATAAAACAGGTAGATGTGGATAATCTGTTAATAAATTCTTCACTCGGATGGCGTGACCTAATGATTGTTTAACCGGATTGTAAAACCGATTCTTTGTAACATAAGTGTACGTTTTCCAACTATTTTCATAGGTAACATCTGTCACAATTAGTTGCGTCCACTCTTTTCGATTATCATTGCCATAGATATCTCCTCTGTAGTTTTTCGTTTCTATCACGAAAATGGCATGCTTGGATATTACGATATGGTCTATTTGTGTAGTTCCGTTTTCTGTTTTAAGTACAACATCGTTTAGAGTATGATAACCCTCTGGCAAATTTAATAATATTTCTTTTACTCTTTCTTCGCCAATTTCGCCAATTCTTTTTGGGGTGGTGTTCTCTACGGAAGACCTAGTGAATAAAAATATTAGAAATATTATGATAATTATGAATAATGCAGAAAATAAACCTGTCATATTAATAATGTTTGTAGGTATTGGTGTATTTTCACCACCTTATCGCGCAATATCCGCAAAACTCAATTCATTGTTGAGATAGGTATAGATGTATCCGGCACTTTGGTAGTATAGGCCAGTGTGGGGGTCTTGCAAGCGCGAGAAGGTTTCGGAATTGTAAAGGGTTTCGATGGCTTTCTCCATGGGGTAGTTCCATTTCTCCATAATGATTTGTATCAGCTCGGCATACAAATCTTCTTGCATCATCTTTATTTGGCTGTCGGTTAGTTTCATAGTTTAATAAGTTTGGATAGCGCAAGTTCTGTTCCGAAATAATATTGATAGGTTATGCCTTGGGCATATTTAAGTTCTTGAACAAGTTCTTCGATAGTTATTACTCCCGAGCGGAAACGACGTAACTGAAAGGTTACACCATCATCGGCTATAGGACCATATACAATGTCGTATTGATGTATTGGATGATTGAGATTCAGATCTCTATTGTTCAAAACAAATGTAGCCCATTCTACACTATAGTCTTCAAAAATTTTAATGTTGAGTTCGCTGCTTTGAAGTAGGGTAGAATCGAATTCAAACTCGGTTACAAAGGGAGAACCGTTTTGCAATAATAGTGTCTTTTGCTCCGCCATACGGATGGCTTGTTCTTTATCTGCCGACAAATAGAACCCTTTCCCGAAATCTTTGTAGGGCTTTGATTTTGTGAGGTCGGGGGTATTTATTTCAATATTTGAGCCGTGATATAGTATCATTGTAAACCTCCTCCGTTTTGTTTGCAAACAAGTGTCATGGCTTCTATTGCATCGTTGAATGAAAGGGTGTGAAGCACGTCGTAATAGGCAAACAGATGGGCTATGCCTTTGAAGCGCAACAAGTAGTTATAGGCTTGCTTTTCGCCAATGCCAAAGTGATTGGCAAACTCGGCTATAAGCGCAATTGTGTATTTTAGTTTATTGCTTTCTTCGCGTGACATAGCTTTATTTCTTTATATTTTTGGCAAATATACAAATCATTTTCAATATGATATAACGGAAAGATAAAAATATTGTTCCATGTAGGTGAAAGGGGATGATAGCCCTTTCCCAAAACCTTAACACCTTACCACCTTAACTCCTTAACGCAGCATGCTGCGTCCCTTCAAGTGGCCGTCTGGAAGACGCGTCTTTTCAGACGCTATGTATAATAACGTATCTATCTCCTTGTCCGTAGGCTTGAAAGCCCACGGCTATTTGCACTGCGTGCTTCACGTCTTTTCAGACGATGGCGGGCGGTATTCGCGGACGCAATGCGTTGCGTCCCTACAAGTATCGGTTATCGCGGATTAGTCACTACATTTCACCCTGTTTCTGTATGTTTTTGTGTTTACAAATCGGTTTACATTTGTGTTTTTATGTGTAAATCTGCGCAATATATACTGAAATGTAAACAGCCTTCTTTTAATAGTTTGTAAATAAAGTTGTATTTTTGAACACATTATTTATATGAAATAGTGCCTGTGCCCTAAAACAAGGCGAAATTAGAAGAAATATTATTTTTAATTTATAACACTAAAATAACTATGAAGAAGAATTGGATTTATCTATTCTTGTTGATGGCCGTTGTAGTTTTGCCATTGACATCGTGTGACAAAGATGACGAACCTGTTATTGAAAATGGTGATGAAGAGTTAAATCGCGACAATTACCGTATAACTATTACAGGCTACGATGCGTTGGAGTATTTGCAGGAAAATATTGCTGTAGTAGATGAAGAAGGGGAAGTGCTCCGCAGAGTCTATGGCAAGCCGCTCGACGCATCGCAACCAACGGTGATTTCTGTACCTGTAACCGACTTTGCTGATGCTGAATCGACCTTCCTCCGTTGGGTGGCTCCTACTAAGGAGACAATCAAGGTAGATGGCGGTTACGACTATAACCTGACCGATAGAGAAGGTAACCCACAGGGCGCCGTATCGTTCTATGCTGTAGAGGATGAACCTGGCGTGATAGCTCGCATGGACGTAGCACCAGGTACAGACTTGAAGCAAATTTCGGAAGTGAAATTCATTGATGCTGAACTATGGCCCGAAAATGATTCATATCCTAAATATATAGAGGACTATATATACGAGTTTGAAACAGTTTGTTTTGTTTGGCATTTGAATCAATCAACAGGAAGATATTATCTTTCAACGAAAAAGGATAATAAAAAATACTATTGTATTCAGGGCAATAACTATGGAGACGAGGCCATCCTTATTTGGCTTTCACCTGATTATAATATAGAGAATACAAATGTGTATCCAACAGATTATGCTCAGACCAAAGTACTGCAATACCTCCCTTCTGTGACAGATGCTGAAAAAGTGCTTAAAGTCTTCAACGAAACGGAAGAAAAGTCATGGGAAAGAATGATGCTACAGATGGATAAAGAAGGTTATCAGTGGAGTTCACTATCTCTTTTAGATGGCTACAGCACTGGCAACTGTGAATTCATGCTCAACAGCGTTGAAGATAAGGGATTTTGGGGTGAATACATTAAATATTTAGACCTCGATAGCCAACCTGGTGACATCAGCGGTTGGCCGACAGATATAAATGTTTGGAAATTTAGACATATGCGTATTATCATCGTTCCTCCTTTTAAAGAATAATAATACGAAAGCATCTCAACTGCTTGTTGAACGCTTATTAGCTTGAAAATATTGAAACAGAGTATCATACATCCGATAATTATGCTTTCCTTCTTCCTCGTCCTGCTTGCAGGATGCGGGAAGGAGGAAGCTGATTTTAGTCAGGCAAGGGTAGAGGTGGTTTTTTCACCAGGCGGTGTAGGCGACCAAGGCTACAACGACAATATCTTGCGTGGGCTTCAGACGGCTGCTGTGCGGTATGGCTTTACGCTGGCTATACACATCCCCGAAGAAAAGGAGCAGGGCATTCAGATTTACAATGAGTGGCTGAATGCTCCGTTGGACAACGATTGTGAACGTTCGCTATTTGTATTTTCGGGAAGCGAGTACGAGTATCTGCTGCAGGGGCTTTCTCTTCCCAAAGATGCCCGAAAGGATGTACTGATGTTTGAAACAGAGCAAGCGGTGGACGGCATATACACCTTCTTTGTGGGTTGCTATGCGGCAAGCTATTTGGCGGGGGCTACCAGTGTGCTGGATAATAACGGAGAGGAGCAGAAGGCGTTGGTGATTGCTGCCAATCCTCATGACAGACAGGTCAGACGTGCGGTGGACGGATACCGGGACGGGTACCTGGCTGCAGGAGGCGATGGATGTGACGTGCACTATCTGAGCGAGGAACTGGATGGAGGATATCGGATGCAGGATGAAGCCTATCAGTTCTGTATAGAGAACGATGGAAACTATATGTACTACTTTTCGGCTGCTGGGTCTTCCAATAAAGGTGTGTATCGCTTCTCGCGCGAAACCTATAACTTTGCCGTAGGCATGGACGACGACATGGGGCTCTTCTCGTCGTTTATCTCTATCTCGGTGGTGAAACATATGGACTGGGCTGTTATCAATCTGATTGGCGACCTGCTGAACAACAAAAAGATTCCTTATCATCAGGTGTTTACCTATGAGTCGGGCTATGAGGAGATGGTCTTCTCCAAACATGTTATGGAGGATTGGTTCCTGGATATTTCTCATATAAAAAATCGTATTGTAGAAATAGAACAACGCTATGAAGAAGCTAATCAATAGTATATCTGTTGTCTTGCTACTGGTATGTTTGCTCCCGTCGTGCGAGAAATCGACCATGGCCGAAGAAGATACAACTGGGCTGAAGGAGGTAAAAATCGCTGTAGTGCTTCCAGAGAAGGAGCGTGAACCCATTTGGAACAATGCCCTGAAATGGGCGGCGGAGAATATCCGTAAGGCCAACATCGGGGTGAAGGTGGTGTACGAGTGGGTGGATGAGGAATCTGCAGATATCACTGAAGTGGGCTTGGCGCTCTCGGAACGCGAGGATATCCGGAGCATCATCGGTTGCAACATGGCGGACAATACACAAGAACTTGCTTTTGCTCTGGCCAGAAAGAAGGAGAACATCAAACCGCTGTTCACATTCTCTACATCGCAAGAACTGCCCCGAATATTTGGGCATCGCGGGTTCCTATGGGGCCTTTGCGAAACGGACATCTCGCAAAGCGAAATCATGCTGTCTTGCCTTTCCAACGAGTATCCGGAATCCAAGAAGGTGGCGCTGCTGGCCGCTGATGATATCTATGGACAGACGTTTGTGGATTGGTTTGCCTTCCAAGCGGTGGAACTGAACCTGGAACCTGTATGCATACAAACCTATAGCCAATCCAGCGAGCTTGAAGGTTGCCTACAAACCATTATAGACAGTGGAGCCAATGCCATTATGTGTGCACCGGCTGCTGTGGAGGATGTGGTGCCTGTACAGACTTATATAGAAGATTTTATGTATGGTTCGGAATTTGGGCGAGGCATTGTGTTGATGTTTACCAACAAAGCGTACAACAAGGCCATTCTGGAAGGTGAGTATCCGTTGGATTTCATCACTGGATTTGCCCCTGCCAGCCATCCGAATTCGGGCTTCGGTGTCTCATACGATGCGCTATATGGCAGAGTGCCGTATGCAGGCGAGGCAGAGGTGTATGATGCAGTGCTCATCACAACGCTTGCTTCCATTTGGGCAGAACAGCATAACGAGAAGGATTTGAACAAGGCCATAGCTGCGTTGCTGAACGGAAAGGCTGTGTCGCAAGGGGGATGGACTGCGGGTATGATGGCCAACTATTATCATGCTATCATGGCTGGCGAAACTCCTGCCATAAGCGGGGCAACGGGTTCGTTGGACTTTGATTCGCAATTCTATACTACCATTCGTTCTACTTCGTATGCCTATTGGATTACCTACAAAGGAGAGATGGTCATCATAGACTACTATAGCCGAAACAGCGACGGACACTCTTCGTCGCCCGTAGCTGCGTGGGAGTGGAAGAA
>JAGBWA010000103.1 GCA_017630035.1 Bacteroides sp. | reverse complement strand
TTACCGATCCTTCTGCTCGCACTATCGCTTTCAACTTGTGGAAAACAAAAACACCGAATGTCTATTATTTCGATGATATATCATTCTCTACAACCAAATCGAAAAACACCATTCCACTTACTCCAGAACAGAAAAAAGACACCTTGACATGGGCTATGGAAAACTTTATCTCGGGTATGATGAAAGCCACCAAGGGCAAGGTGAAGGCTTGGGATGTGGTGAACGAACCTATTTCGGGTGGCGATGGTAATGGTGATGGCTATTACGACCTTTGGTCCACTCGTAATAATCCGAATTCCGATCATTTCTATTGGCAAGACTATATGGGCGATGAGGATTATGTGCGCACAGCCATCCGTCTGGCACGTAAATACTTCGAAGCCAACGGAGGCAATCCGTCCGACTTGAAACTTTTTATCAACGACTATAACCTCGAATCGGATTGGGATGGAAACAAGAAGCTCAAATCCATGATTCATTGGGTAGAGGTATGGGAAGCTGATGGCGTGACTAAAGTCGATGGTCTCGGTACACAAATGCACGTAGCTTGTTATGCCAATGAAAGTACACAACGCTCGAAAGAACGTGCTGTAGAAGAGATGTATCGCTTAATGGCAGCTACAGGCAAGTTGGTGAGAGTGTCTGAATTGGATATGACCTACATCGATGCCAGTGGAAACGAAGTGGCTACCGAAAACATGACCGAAGCTCAACACAAGGCGATGGCCGATTATTATACTTTCATCGTGAAGAAGTATTTCGAAATTGTTCCCGAAAACCAACAATACGGCATTACCCATTGGAGTCCTACCGATAACGGTTGGCGTGGAAACACACCAGTTGGCTTGTGGGATACGAATTATAATCGCAAACAAGCATATTACGGATTTATCGAAGGCATGAAGTAACCCTTTTATGCTATAAAACGCAGATAATTAAGTTATTGTAATATCAATGATAACACGTTTTTGCTTTGTGTACGATTGATGAAAACTATTTTACTGAAAAATAGTGTTTTATAACATGAAAAAAAGTTGCTTTTGTGTAGTGATAATATAAAGAAACTAATTATATTTGCACCCGAAATATCATGGAAATGCAAAAGAGTAATCTAAACACCCCCTTAGCTAATAACCACATATCGGTAGATTGTGTGGTAGTAGGTTTTGATGGCGACCGCTTGAAAGTGTTGCTAATCAAGCGAGTAGGCGATGATGAGGGTCTTGCTTTCCACGATATGAAGTTGCCCGGAAGCTTGATTTATAAAGACGAAGACTTGGATGGAGCTGCCATGCGTGTGCTTAGCGAACTCACCGGGTTGAAGAATGTGGACTTGATTCAATTCAAAGCTTTTGGTTCTAAAAATCGCACAAGCAATCCCAAAGATGTTCGTTGGTTAGAGCGTGCTCAAAAAGCACAAGTCGAAAGTATTGTGACTATAGCCTATTTGGCCTTGGTGAAGATAGACCGTGCTTTGAGTCGTAACTTGGAAACTTTCCAAGCCGATTGGGTGGCATTGGACGATATACAGGATTTGGCATTCGACCACAACCTCATCATCAAAGAGGCATTGGTTTACATCCGCCAGTATGTAGAAAGCAATCCAGCTGCATTGTTCGAGCTCTTGCCTCGCAAGTTTACCGCTTCGCAACTCCGCACCCTTTACGAACTGATATACAACAAAACGATAGATGTGCGCAATTTCCATAAGAAAATTGCTTTGATGGATTATGTTCTTCCGTTGGAAGAACGTCAGCAGGGAGTGGCTCATAGAGCAGCTCGCTATTATCGTTTTGATAAGAAGCTATATAACAAAACAAGACGTTAAGTATTAATTATAATTAATAGAAAAATATATGTATTTATTAGGTTATGACATTGGTAGCTCGTCAGTTAAGGCGTGCTTGGTAGAAGCCGAAAGCGGTAAGTGCGTATCATCGGCATTCTTCCCTAAAACAGAAGCTCCTATCATTGCTGTTAAGCCAGGTTGGGCTGAACAAAATCCAGAAAGCTGGTGGGAAAACTTGAAGTTGGCTACAAAGGCTATTATGGCCGAAGCAGGTGTAACTGGTGGCGAAATCAAGGCTATCGGTATCTCTTATCAAATGCACGGTTTGGTGTGTGTAGATAAGGATATGCAAGTATTGCGTCCTGCTATCATCTGGTGCGACTCGCGTGCTGTGCCTTACGGACAAAAAGCATTCGAAACATTGGGCGAAGAAAACTGCTTGTCACACTTGCTCAACTCTCCAGGTAACTTTACCGCTTCTAAGTTGGCATGGGTAAAGGAACACGAACCTCAAATCTACGAAAAGATTTATAAGATCATGTTGCCTGGCGACTATATCGCAATGCGCTTGACCGACGAAATCTGCACAACCGTTTCAGGTCTTTCTGAAGGTATGTTCTGGGATTTCCGCAACAACTCATTGGCAACATCTTTGATGGATTACTATGGTTTCGACCAATCACTTATTCCTGATATTAAGCCTACATTTGCCGAACAAGGCCGCGTAACAGCTAAGGCAGCCGAAGAATTGGGCTTGGCAGCAGGTATTCCTATCACTTATCGTGCAGGTGACCAACCTAACAATGCAGTGTCGTTGAACGTATTCAACCCAGGTGAAATTGCTTCAACAGCAGGTACATCGGGCGTTGTATATGGTGTAAATGGTTCAGTGAACTACGATCCAAAATCACGCGTAAATACCTTTGCACACGTTAACCACAGCGAAGAAAAAACTCGTTTGGGTGTATTGCTTTGCATCAACGGTACAGGTATCTTGAATTCATGGGTTAAGCGCAACATTGCTCCCGAAGGCATTTCATACAACGAAATGAACATCTTGGCTTCTAAGGCTCCTATCGGTAGCAACGGCGTTAGCATTTTGCCTTTCGGTAACGGGGCAGAACGTATGTTGGAAAACAAAGAAATCGGTTGCTCTATCCGTGGTTTGAACTTCAACATCCACTCTAAGCAACACATCATCCGTGCAGCACAAGAAGGTATCGTATTCTCATTCAAGTATGGTATCGACGTTATGGAACAAATGGGTATCAAGGTGAAGAAGATTCACGCTGGTCATGCAAATATGTTCCTTAGCTCAATCTTCCGCGACACATTGGCAGGCGTAACCGGTGCTACTATCGAACTTTACGATACAGATGGTTCAGTAGGTGCAGCCAAGGGTGCTGGTATGGGTGCAGGCATCTATAAAGACAACAAAGAAGCATTTGCATCTTTGGAAAAATTGGATGTTATCGAACCTAACCGTTCTAAGGCTCGCGAATATGCCGATGCATACGAACGTTGGAAATATCGTTTGGAAAAATCAATGAGCAAATAATAGAGATAAACAATAATTTTTATTTTAAACCTGTAGTCAGGTGGCAACACCTGGCTACCTTAACAAAACCAAATAATTATGGCACAAAAAGAGTATTTTCCTGGTATAGGAAAGATTAAATTCGAAGGTAAAGAAAGTAAGAATCCTATGGCATATCGTTACTACGATGCCAACAAGGTAGTTATGGGTAAGACTATGGCTGAATGGTTGAAGTTCGCTATGGCTTGGTGGCACACATTGTGCGCTGAAGGTGGCGACCAATTCGGTGGTGGTACTAAGAAGTTCCCTTGGAACGAATGCACTTGCTGCAAGGTTCAAGCTGCTAAGGATAAGGTAGATGCAGGTTTCGAATTCATGCAAAAGATGGGTATCGAATACTACTGCTTCCACGATACAGACCTTTGCGCTGAAGCTGATACAGTAGAAGAATACGAAGCAAACTTGAAGGAAGTTGTTGCTTACTTGAAGCAAAAGCAAGAAGAAACTGGTATCAAGTTGTTGTGGGGTACTGCAAACGTATTCGGTAACGGTCGTTACATGAACGGTGCTGCTACAAACCCAGACTTCGACGTAGTTGCTCGCGCTGCTGTTCAAATCAAGAACGCTATCGACGCTACACTCGAATTGGGTGGTCAAAACTACGTATTCTGGGGTGGTCGCGAAGGCTACATGTCTTTGTTGAACACAGACCAAAAGCGTGAAAAGGAACACTTGGCTACTATGTTGACTTTGGCTCGCGACTACGCTCGTTCAAAGGGCTTCACTGGTACATTCCTTATCGAACCTAAGCCAATGGAACCATCTAAGCACCAATACGATGTTGATACTGAAACAGTTATCGGTTTCTTGAAGGCTCACGGTTTGGAAAAAGACTTCAAGGTAAACATCGAAGTAAACCACGCTACTTTGGCAGGTCACACATTCGAACACGAATTGGCAGTTGCTGTTGACAACGACATGCTCGGTTCTATCGACGCTAACCGCGGTGACTATCAAAACGGTTGGGATACTGACCAATTCCCATGCGACAACTACGAATTGACTCAAGCTATGATGCAAATCATCCGTGGTGGTGGTCTTGGTAATGGTGGTACTAACTTCGACGCTAAGACTCGTCGTAACTCTACAGACTTGGAAGACATCTTCATCGCTCACATCGCTGGTATGGATGCAATGGCTCGCGCTCTCGAATGTGCAGCTGACTTGCTCGAAAACTCTCCATACAAGAAGATGTTGGCTGAACGTTACGCTTCATTCGACGCTGGTAAGGGTAAGGAATTCGAAGAAGGCAAGTTGACTCTCGAAGACGTTTACGCTTACGGTAAGGAAGTTGGCGAACCTAAGCAAACAAGCGGTAAGCAAGAATTGTACGAAGCAATCCTTAACATGTATTGCTAATCAATCCATCATAGAGCCAAAAGGGGCAACCCTTTTGGCTCTTTTTTTGTATCATATTCAATCTTTGTTTTCATGAATAACACAGATAAAGGTAGTAAACTCTACCTCTTTGGAATCGTGTTGGTTGCTGTAGTAGGCGGATTGCTATTTGGTTACGACACAGCAGTAATCTCTGGAGCAGAAAAGGGCCTTCAAGCTTTCTTTATGGGTGCTTCAGATTTTGTTTATACTGACGGACTTCATGGTATTACCTCATCCAGTGCACTTATCGGTTGTATCATTGGTAGTGCAATCTCTGGTTACTTTGCATCAAACTTCGGACGTAAGAAGTCGTTGTTCTTTGCCGGCGTTTGTTTCTTTCTTTCGGCATTAGGCTCATACTATCCCGAATTTTTGTTCTTCGAATATGGTAAGCCTACATATAGCTTGCTCATGGCCTTCAACTTCTACCGTGTATTAGGTGGTATTGGCGTAGGTTTGGCATCAGCCATCTGTCCTATGTACATTGCCGAAGTTGCTCCAAGCAACATCCGTGGTACATTGGTATCTTGGAACCAATTCGCCATTATTTTCGGTCAGTTGGTCGTTTACTTTGTGAACCTCGTTATCTTGGGCGACCACATTGCACCCGTTATCGAAAAAACAGCCGAAGGCCTTAATGCCATTACAAACGGTGCGTTGCTTTCTGGCGATGCTAATTGGAGCATCACTACAGGCTGGCGCTTGATGTTTGGTAGCGAAGCCGTTCCTGCAGGTTTGTTCGCATTGATGATTCTCCTTGTTCCCGAAACCCCTCGCTATTTGGCTATGACTGGTAAGGACGAAAAGGCACTTGCCGTATTGAGCAAAATCAATGGCATTACTCGCGCTAAGGAAATCCTTGCAGAGATTAAAGCAACTGCACAAGAAAAGACCGAACGCCTCTTCACTTATGGATGGCTGGTTATCTTCATTGGTATCATGCTCAGCGTGTTCCAACAAGCTGTTGGTATCAATGCCGTGCTCTACTTTGCACCACGCATTTTCGAAAGCATGGGCTTGGGTAACCCAATGATGCAAACCGTAATGATGGGTATTGTAAACATCCTCTTCACCCTCTTGGCCATCTTCACCGTAGAGAAGTGGGGTCGCAAACCATTGCTCATTTCAGGTTCTATCGGTATGGCTATCGGAGCCTTTGGCGTAGCTCTTTGCAACATTGTTGCAGGTATGCCAGCTATCGTATCGGTACTTAGCATCATGATCTACAGTGCATCGTTTATGTTCAGTTGGGGCCCTATCTGCTGGGTATTGATTTCAGAAATCTTCCCCAACACCATTCGTGGTGCAGCAGTGGCTATTGCCGTTGCCTTCCAATGGATTTTCAACTTCATTGTTTCATCAACCTTCCTCCCAATGTACAACATGCGTTTGGGCGATATGGGCGAAAACTTCGGCCACATGTTTGCCTACGGCCTCTACGGCCTCATCTGCGTAGCAGCCGCCATCTTTGTATGGAAGTTGGTTCCCGAAACTAAGGGCAAAACCCTCGAAGACATGACCAACCTTTGGAAAAAGAAATAATCCGTATTATTTCATACTATTTTTCACCCCACATCTTTTCGAAGATGTGGGGTGAATTTTCATCCCACCCCCAAATCCCTATTGTTCAGTAGCACTTCGATGCGGGGAATTATTATGTTAGTGTTTGCATATAATCACCAAGTTATTTAGTCTTTCAGACAAGCTAATGGTATAATCTTAACTCCATCAGGACGAGTATACGCCATTTTTCCACCTGTAAGTATAATCAATAAATCTGGTTCGCGTAATGGCACTTGCTTTACAAATCTATTTTCCTTTTTTGTGGTGTTTTGTTTTCCTTTTTTGTGGCTCATCCCA
>JAGBWA010000102.1 GCA_017630035.1 Bacteroides sp. | reverse complement strand
AACTTATAAATACATCATATTTCAAAAAACAATTATTTCTCATTCTTATCCCAATCCATATCCAACTCCAGTCCACACTTGTCGCAGAACACTTGGTGTTTATATATCACATTACCACATCTACGGCAATGGAATTCTTGGTCAGAAGACTGTATGCGTTGTTTAAGGACTTTATATAGTTCTGTTTCTTCTCGCTTAATCAAATCATAGCCAAGTTTCTTTAAGAGTTTGATGGTTTTCATTGCCATTTCTCGGTCATACTCTTTTTCCCCTTCGGGAAGCTGAGAGTAGGGAACCATATCTGGCGTTTGCTTTAACTGGTCATCACGCTGAGGTCCATAAGTCCAGCCCTCTGCTTGACGATTCTCTGCCCAGATCTCGTGCGCATTTTCTGCAATAGCTTCACGCAATTCATTCAAATCTTCGGTTAATTCCACATCCGATAAATCAATCGGTTTTGGTACGTATGCTTTCATATTGTTTGAGGTTATAGTTACTAAATAGTTTGTCGAATCGTTCCAAGCATCCTTGAATTGTCCTATTGAATAGGTATCGCTTGGATTGGGTGAATTGGGATCGTATATGGTTATTGTATTGTTTTGCATATCAAGCGACAATACAACAACCGTATGGTCTGGAATCTGACCAATCAAAATGTCTTCCTTTAATTCTTCTACACTATTGCCTTGCAGTTCTCCACCATCAACGGCAACAATTACACTTTCATTTTCATTGAGTGCATTTGCGATATCATCAATCGTTGATTTGTATCTGCGAAGTACAACAAGGCCTTTACTTTCCAAATGTCGTCCGACATTATGAAGTGCGGTTCCTTTTTCCTTCTGCCAACCATTCTGAAGGGCATTTTGAAGAAGCAGTTGCTCGTCAAATTCGATATTGAGTTTTTGAAGAATGTACTTTTCACATTCCAAACTGCAATAATTACTTTCATCACAAGTAGCAGCCATTGCTGTCATTGGAATGAACTCACATTCTTGTGGGACCAATCCCAACTCTACATCTACCGATTGAGAAATATGGAGCAATTCTCTCAATTCAGCATCATCAGAGAGTGCATTAAGTATCTCTTTGCTCTCTTTTGCAGTAGCATTACCATCAAGGAATGCTGCCAAGAGCTCCGCCGAAATGTTATTTACAGATTTCTTTTTCATATTTCTCTACTTCTGTCAGTGCTATCTCTGTCAATGCAGCAATAGCACGTTTCTTAATATTATATAAATTATCTACATTGGTTCTGAGTTCCTGAGCCACATCTTTTGGTTCAGCTTCTTGTAAAACCAACCTTCTAATAACATAGGCATAGCGTCTGTTGGGCATAAGTGAAAGGAGACGTTCTATATCCATCTTAGCCGCCAACTTCCTTTCTTCATCAATAGCCTCGTTCTGTACGATATCTATAAGAGATTCTTTTGACTCCATATCTATCATACTATCACGCTTTGCAATGAAATAACGAATCGCTATAACTTTCACCCACTGATAGATAGTGCTGCGACCTTGGAATTGCCTTAAACGATAGGCATCATTCTCCATAAGATGTAGATAGAATTCATTTACAAATTCATCATAATCCACCTCATACGAGAACACATAACGAATAATGCTCAAGAAAAGCGGACGACAACTTTCAAAGAAAAATTGTTTCGTTACGCCCTCATCGCGTGCAATCAATGCAGTTATCAGTTGCTTGTCTGTCATCCATTTAAGCGTTATTATTGGTACATTTATGCTCCAAAACCTTGTTGTCGAGTATCAGTGGCAATGAGCGAACAATCACTTCATCATAAACATTAGCTTTTCTGCCTTTATCATCTTCTTTCAGCTCATCAAAAGGCCGTATGTCATAATGTATAAAACGACTCTTCCAATATGATTTTCTTGTTCTGTCATTGTCTATATCAAGATCTTCATTTTTAGTCACAGGTCTATAACCAAGCAGAAGTTCTTCAACATTCCAACGATTATGCTCTATTTCTGCAAGCATAGATATTTCCGATTCGGATAATTTACGCAATGGAAGAGGATGATTGATATCCCAATCAATTCCAAGACAACGCAACTTTGTAGGAATTGATGCCGCAGAATATATATTTGACCATCTTTTTGTTATAGAGGTATCATCCCATAATCGATTTGCTTCCATAGAATCTATTTCGGAAGGATTACTGCCATCAGCGAAATAATAAGCATAGACTGCTCCTATTCGTTTACAGATTTCTACAGAAACGGCTAGATGCAGGTCAAAACAATCATATACCATTCCAAATGGCTTGAGATTTTTATACAAAAGAGTATTCCTTTTATCTGCATTAACCTCTTTTCCGTTCAAGGTTGAGACCATCGTAGAAGTCTTTCTTTGCTGTACTAAAACCGGTATTTCTTTTTCATAATAGACTTTAGGTAAATGCATAGCCGAACGCAACGAAACATGTGTTAAGTTTAGGCAGACAGCAACTGTAATAATAGCATTGTCATCAGCAGCATATTGCGTCAACAGTTCTTGTACTATAGGATTATGGTCGTCTCCCTTTATAAAATTCCATTCTATATCTATAAACTCCTTATCAGTTGTATCATTACTTACAAGATGTTGGTATTCTTCTGCTATACCATATCGAGTAATGTAGCACTCACTATCTATTGGTGACCCGTCTTTTGCATTTCTTTCAGCATCCTCCAACCAAGCATCAGCATCAATATATGCCGAACGAGACACTTTAAACAGCTCGCCACATTTCTGTTTGAACTCACCCATTTCTTGCCTAGCATTACAATCAACAAAGGTGATTTTCGTCTTCTTTTTCTTATAATTGGGGAAATGAGCGATGTGAGCAGCTTGCAATGCCATTGCCTGCCCCATTTTAGACATTCCTATAATAATAAAATGGACAAAATTATCACTATCAACCGATGTGATTGGCTGGTAGTCCAATGGCTTATATTTTAGATTCTCTTCTTTACTATATCCTGCAACCAATACCTTACGCGCCCAAAAATCATAGAAATTAAACGGATGAAAATCTATATAATCCGTAATGTGAGGACTTAAATCTGCATATTGAAATACATGATATGTGGTTTTATAATCAAATAACACATGGCAAGGAAGTTTCTTACGACCAGCTTTCTCGCATAATTTTGCAATTAAAGTTAGGCATTGGACATTTAACGAATCGTGAAAACTCTCTATGTCATCAAATTCGCTAATATCACCTAATATATACACTTCTTTTGCATGCATTACGTTTATAGATTCGAGATAACTTTCCGAATCCCTTTGCCCATAATTTACGATTATCCTTTTGTGAGTTCTTTTATCCGCAATGGTAGCATGAAGTGTATTTCGCATCTGTTCAACATCTGTTGATGTCATTACCACAATATAATCTTCGGTATCTTCACACAATTGCTTTACAAGGCCATGCACCATTTGATCTGAACCGATAATTACGACATGGTTCTTCAATTTATAATAGCTAAAGCCTGTTCGCCACTTGTCCGCTTTACGCTCAAAAACACTTGTAATGGTGGAAATGAGTAATCCTGAAAAGAAAATAGAACCAAGTATACTCATTACCAGACCTATAAATCTAAATCCTGGAGATAATGACATTTGGGTTCCAGGATCAGAAAAGAGATAGAATAACTTCCACCAATCAGTAGCGCAATTAACACCATCTAACTCTATTCGATCAGGAAGTGTAACTATAATAAAAAGCGAAACAGCAAAAAACACAGAAACTGCTATAAGAAGAACCATTAGAATTCTTTTCCATAATCCTCCATATAACCAATAGTCAAACCATTGACGAAATTGAGTCTTTTCCATAGAAGTTAATAAGGTTACTTTCCTGCAAAATGTCTCTGAATAAAAATACTATTCTATGACATTTTGCATTCCATATTGTTTAAATATTGCATTCAGTGTGTTTGATTCAATGATTAAATCACGAACAATAAGTTTCTGTTCTTCTGTAAAGGTATCTTCTACTTTATGAAAAAGAGACATGACGCGTTTACTTTGTTCCTCAATCTCTTCCTCTGTAATCATACCATCCTCCATAATTTTAATAAAAGAGGGTTGACTCATGATGTACTCATTGATTCTCAAAGAGCCATCTTCGTTAAAGAAAATATTTTCCATATTAATCCTTACTTTTTCTTATTTTCATTATAGACTTTATCAATCGCAGATTTATCCTTAAGGACATCTTTTACGGAATCATCAATATCTTTATCATAAAGAGCCATATTGGTCAGTGCCTTAAGATAAACCCACCCTGCAGTCATTGTCAGCGCATACATTGAGGTTGTCAGAATTGCAATAGCAGCAAAGTATCCAACACCTGTAAATTTCAAACTAGAAACGACAGCTGAAACGCCAAGGTTTAAAACGAGATTTGAAGCTATAGCCGAACCAATACTCTTCATTTTATTATCGGAGAACTTAACACCTAAAGCAGTATTAATTTTGGTGTACATGGTCCAAATATTAACAGTTGCTGCAGCCATATCCAAACCACCTATAGGTATAAATGCTGTAGCAACAGCTATGGCAGCATGACACTTAACAATTTTTACTATATCTTCAGGCAAGACATAAGATGCAGCGGAGTTAATTCGCTTATATGCATCAATTAATTTTAGTGCAGTTTCATAGATTCTTGATGGCATAATTATAACGTGTTAGTATTTGATTAAAAGGTATTATGGGCACAAATATAAAAAAATAATTAAATAAAAAGAAAAAAATTGATTTTTTTGTATAGCAGATTCTATACGTCTTGAATAATTACTTACTTCAAATTGAAATAGTAAGTAATGGTGCCGGTTTGGTTGTTCAAGCCGCTGACGGCATTGAAGCGGGCACGTTTGGCGGCATCTTCTGCGGCTTTGCGAAGGGCAGGATTCACGGTGTTGGTTTGGCGATTGATGCTTGTAGAGATGACTTCGCCTTGAGGATTAACAGTAATGGTAACGACAACGCGACCTTCGTCTTGCACATCATAAACAGGACGAGGCAGGCCTCCGGTACCAAGCGAACGGCCATCAAGGTTGAATGATCCATAGCCTCCGGTTCCTTGCGATAGGCCAGTATCGGCATTGCCTGTTTGACTTCCTTGCACACCTTTGCCCGATGCGGTGCCCTTATCACCCATTTGTGCTCCACGACCAAAGGCATTGGCCACACGATTGCGTGCCGTCTCTTCGGCTATCTTACGTTCGCGTTCGGCTTTTTCCTCGGCCAGACGTTTTTCTTCTGCCAATCGTTCGGCCTCCAACTCTTCAGGCGTTTTTTGTTTGATAGGCTCTTCTTGCTTTTTCTCGATAGCAACGGTCTCTTCTACCTCTTGCGTTAGCAAGGGTTGTTCGGGTTGCTCAACGGGCTGCGAAGGAATCTCTTCTGGAAGTACATCTACTTCAATCAGTTCGGGGGAGGTTTCGCCGAAGGCATTGGGTACTTCGCCCAACATAACGGATACACCACCCTCTTCCTGCGGTTTGGGGATGGTGAAACCTACCAAAAACAAAAGCAATAGCAAGCATAGGTGCACAAGCAATGCACCACCAATACCTACATATTTTTCCTTTTGTCTTTGGTTCATATCTTACTCTTCTGGTTGACGAGTAGCCAACACCATCTTAAATTGATTTTCGTTGGCTATGTTAAGAATTTTCACAATTTCACGATAAGGAACGGTTTCGTCAGCATAAAGTGCAACGTACATTTCTGGCTCGCGTGCAGCACACGCTTGCAAGAAAGCGGGAAGCTCTTGCAAAAGCAAAGGTTGCTCTTTCTCATTACCAAAAGCGGCATAGACGTTCAACTCTTTATCGATGATAACGCGCGTCAATGGTTTGGCCGATGTTTGTTGCTTACCTTGCGGCAAAAGCACTTTGATGGCATTGGGAGATACCACCGTAGAGGTTATCATAAAGAAGATAAGCAGCAAGAAGATGACATCGGTCATGGATGCCATACTGAACAAGGGGGATATTTTAGCTCTACGTTTTAGCATGGCTCGTTCAGCATATCCATGAAGGCCATTGTCTTGGCTTCCATCTTATTAACTACTCCATCGAGTAGCGTAACCAAATAATTGTATGCAAACATCGCTATAATACCCACTACCAAACCGCCAACGGTAGTAATCATGGCTTCGTAGATACCGCCCGAAAGCAATGTAATGTCAATGTTATTTCCCGCATTAGCCATTTCGAAGAAGGCGCGTATCATACCTGTTACGGTACCCAAGAAACCAATCATTGGGGCACCGCTTGAGATGGTTGCCATAATGGTTAATCCCTTCTCCAATTTAGCAACTTCGATATTTCCGGCATTTTCGATAGCGGTTTGCACATCGGCCGCCGGACGACCTAAACGGCTGATACCCTTTTCTATCATACGAGCCGAAGGGGTATTTACACCACGACAATAGGAAAGGGCTGCTTTTACTTCGCCCGATTGGATATAGTCTTTTATCTTATCCATGAATTTGGGATCTTCTTTCGCCGCACTACGGATGACATAGTTGCGCTCGAACAAGATGTAGAAACAGATTAGCGATAAAATGCCCAAGATGAGCATAATCCATCCGCCTTTCAAAGCCATATCCCATAAAGAGAGGCTCTCTTCTGATGCTACTACGGGGGTTAAAACAGGATTACCTTCTGCTATCGAATCGGTAATTACGGGTGCCACTTGGGCGAAAATAGTCATCAACTCCATTAGCGTAAACATTTTTTATATTCCTTGATTGTCTGCTCTAATCCTAAATAAAGGGCATCGCTAATCAGTGCATGCCCGATAGAGACTTCGTCTGTCCAAGGAATGTGTTGGTAAAAGAATTGTAGGTTTTTCAAACTTAAATCGTGACCGGCATTCAAGCCTAATCCATACTTACGAGCGGCTTTAGCTGCCTCTACGAAAGGAGCGATTGCTGCATCGGGATTCTTTGGGAAAAGGGTTGCATAGGGTTCGGTGTAAAGTTCTACTCTATCAGCACCGGCCTTAGCTGCATATTCCACCATTTCGGGGTCGGCATCGACAAATACCGATGTGCGAATGCCCACTTGCTTGAACTGCTCCAATACCTCGGTGAGGAAGGCTTGATGCTCTTTTGTATTCCATCCAGCATTCGATGTGAGTTGGGTTGGGCTATCGGGCACTAAAGTAACTTGATGCGGTTTTACCTTTAGCACCAAGTCGATAAACTCGGGCGAAGGGTTTCCTTCAATATTAAATTCCGTGCGCAACACGGGGCGTAGGTTCAATACATCCTTGCGAGTGATATGTCGTTCATCGGGACGCGGATGAACCGTAATGCCATCGGCACCAAAATCTTCACAATCTAAAGCCACCTTCACAACATCGGGCACATTACCTCCACGGGCATTGCGTAAAGTGGCAATTTTATTGATATTTACACTTAATTTCGTCATACTATATTATCTTGTTGGCGACAAAAATACAAAATATACCGGTATCATCGCTTTTTTCTAAGAAAAAAATAGCATCTTTGCAGCACCAATAACGACTAAGAACTCCCGCCTATGAAGTTTGCTATCATTGGAAATACTTATCAAGCCCATAAATCATCGCATGCCGAGAATCTGTTTCACATCCTTGAACAGCATGGTGCCGAACTTTGTGTATGCCGCAAGTTTTATCATTTCCTAACTGATGACTTACACTTAACACTACCCAAGGCCGAATTGTTTGATGGAGAGAATTTTCAAGCAGACATGGTTATCAGCATTGGGGGTGATGGTACTTTCTTGAAAGCAGCGCAACGAGTGGGCAAGAAAAACATTCCCATCTTAGGTATCAACACCGGCCGTTTAGGATTCTTGGCCGACATATCTCCCGACGATATTGAAAGTACCATCGACGAAATATACAATCGGAAGTATAAAGTGGAAGAGCGTAGCGTGCTACACTTGAAATGCGACGATGTTAACTTGCAACAAGCACCGTATGCACTGAATGAAATTGCTGTGTTAAAACGGGACAGCTCGTCTATGATTAGCATCAAAGTGGCCATTAACGGAGCGCCTCTAACCACCTACCAAGCCGACGGTTTGGTTATTGCAACTCCTACAGGTTCAACCGCTTACTCGCTTAGCGTAGGAGGGCCTATCATGGTGCCTCATTGCAACACTATAGCCATTACCCCTGTAGCGCCTCATAGCTTGAACGTGCGCCCCATTGTGATTTGTGACGATTGGGAATTAACCCTTGATGTGGAGAGCCGTAGCCATAACTTCTTAGTGGCCGTGGACGGACGAAGCGAGTCGTGCAAAGAAACTACTCGCCTCACCATTTGCAAAGCCGATTATAGCATCAAAGTGGTGAAGCGCTACAATCACATCTTTTTTGATGCGTTGCGCAATAAAATGATGTGGGGAGCCGATATCAGATAGACAAGCTATCAACATTGGCCGATTCGTACTTAGTCAAAGCATCACTCATCAGTTGGCGACCAATCTCTGCTATTTCGCTTGCCTTAGCATAATCCGATATTTCGCCATAGGCATCGAAAGGCATCCTTACCAACACATCGGGTTGATGGATTTGAATGGCCAATTCGGTGTTGTGATGGTTCATTAAGTTAAAGGTTCTATCCAAAATATCGTTGTAATTATCGTCGTAATCCAAAGCAGCATCTTCGTCGAATGCTTTACGATAATTTATCACATCTTTCAAGAGAGAGATGCTTTTAGTGCCGGCATACTTCAAGCGAGTCAATAAGGTATCTTCCGTACTCTTTACATGCTCTATCAACTCGCGCACTTCGGTACGCTTTTGCATTTCAAAGGATTCATCTTTCTGACGAGCATCGTGTTCACGCAAAAGGATTTGTCTGATTTCATCCACATCTACATGATTCACATCGAATGCCACCAATATGTCTTCACCACTTCGAGCCACCCTACTCATAGGCAAGCAATTGGCTATTCCGCCATCAATCAGTGTAGTCAAACCATATTTCACGGGGCGGAAAAGCGAAGGTATGGAGATAGATGCTCGAATGGCATCAAATAGCTTTCCGGTATTGAACACTACCTCCTGACCGGTATATAAATCGGTAGCAATGGTACAATAAGGGATAGGCAAATCTTCGATATTGATATCGGGCACTACTTCCTTCATGGCCGAAATAATCTTATCGCCCTTTACAAAATGGTTCTTACTGATAGAAAGATCCATCAATGTAAATACCTTCCAAGCATCGAGCGAATAGAGCCACTCCTTGAATTGCGGCAACGCGCCACATGCATATACGCCACCTATCAGCGAACCGATGGAGGTACCCGCTATGGATGTGATATTGTAACCTCTTTCTACAAGTTCTTCTATTGCACCGATATAAGCAAAACCGCGCGGGCCGCCACTGGAGAGTGCCAAAGCTACATTTTTCTTCATGATATTGGATGTTTGGTGCAAAGATAAAAAGTTTATGGTTTCCAATAAAAAAGAAAAGCGTAGAAATCTCTACGCTTTTACTTTTTATTTAATGACTTTTACAATTCTGTCTTCCACAATCCGTGCAAATTGCAATACTCGTAAACGGCTATCGGCTTGCCTGAGCATACACAGACAACGGCTTCGGGCTTATCTTTCAAATCGACGCGGATGCCGCCATTTTCCATTTCCACATAGATGAAAGCGATGTGATGCTCTTCGGTCATCGGATGAGCTACACTACCTACTTCCACCTTGATTTTGCAATCGTCCAAGCGAGTTACCACCGGTACATGCTTTTCGTTGCTTGCATCAACTGTATTGGGTACGAGTTCTTGCATATTTTCGCCACAACATACTACGGGGACACCGCTATCTACTACTTTTACTATCACATTACCACAATGGTTGCATTTATAAAACTTTGTTGCCATAATCTTTCTTTTTTAAGGGTTAATTATCTATTTCTTTGTTGCAAAGATAGTTCACGTTCATATTTCTACCAACAGATAAAATCTATCGCGTCATTCATTCTTTCTATTTCACTAAAACAAGGGAAGCGTATATTTGGTTCAAATAAAATCTTGATGTACCTTTGCAAAGTGTTTGAAATTTCGAGAAAAGATGAAATATGCAGTTATAGGAACAGGTGCCGTAGGAGGCTTTTATGGCGGAAAGTTGGCCAATGCAGGGAAAGAGGTGCATTTCTTAATGCATAGCGACTATGAATATGTAAAAAAGAACGGGTTGCAGATTGATTCGTGCGATGGTTCGTTTCATATTGACAATCCGCATGTATATAATGATACAAACGAGATGCCGCAAGTAGATGTTGTGATTGTTGCATTGAAAACAACACGCAACCATTTGCTAAGCCAACTGCTTCCCCCATTATTACATAAGGAGACATTGGTTCTGCTCATTCAAAACGGCATTGGCCCAGAGCCTAAATTGCAAAAACTGTTCCCAAACCTATATCTTGCCGCAGGATTGGCATTTATCTGCTCAGCTAAAACAGAACCCGGACGCGTTAATCATCAATGCTACGGAAGCATCAACATTGGCAATTATTCGTGTAAAAACGAAGCCATATTCGGCCAGTTGATAACCGATTTTACAGAGGCAGGTATTCAAACCGCCCAAATAGAATATGAGGAAGCGAGATGGAAAAAAGCGGTATGGAATATGCCTTTCAACGGAATGACGGTGGTGATGAATGCGCAAACGAATCAGCTATTGAGTAATCCATCGACCATGCAACTCATCCGTAGGCAGATGCTCGAGGTCATCGGTGCAGCTCAAGCGCTTGGTGTGAAAAATATCGACGAATCGTTTGCCGACAAAATGATACAAAATACACTCGACATGACGCCCTACTCTCCTTCCATGAAATTGGATTATGACTTCCACCGACCCATGGAGATTGAGTATCTATACTCCAATGCTATAGCCGAAGCGCATAAGGTGGGCTTTACGATGCCTTGCCTTGAAATGTTAGAGGCGCAATTAAAGTTTTTGCAAGAGAAGAATCTACAGAAAGCTAATAGTCTGTAAGTTTTTTTCACAAGCCATAGAGCAAGCCTTAAGCAGCAATAAATTTTCCCAGTAGGGAAAAAATATTTTCCCTTAAGGCTAAATATTTTTTCGCAACTGCGAAAAAATAATTGGGTTTTAGCTTGATTTTCGCTATAAGGAAATATTACCAAACGAAAAAAGGCGCACTGCATAAGCAATGCACCTTTTTATTATTTTGCAAAAAGCGAGATTAGAGAGCACCCACTTCAGTCAACGCTGCATTAGTAGCACGAACAGCAGCTGCACTTGCGGCAAACTTAGCCTTTTCTTCTTCATTCAAGTTGATATCAACAATCTTTTCAATACCGTTCTTGCCAAGAATTACAGGCACACCACAGCAGATGTCTGATTCGCCATATTCGCCTTCCAAGTAAACTGAGCAAGGAATCATCTTCATTTGGTTGTGAAGGATAGATTCAACTACAGCTGCACCTGCTGCACCTGGAGCATACCATGCTGATGTACCAAGAAGCTTAGTCAAAGTAGCACCACCAACCATAGTTGAAGCAACTACTTCGTCCAACTTTTCAGCAGAAAGCAATGTGCTTACTGGGATACCTTTGTATGTAGCCAAACGAGCCAAAGGAATCATAGTAGTGTCACCATGACCACCAATTACCATACCTTCTACTTCGTTTGCATTGCAACCCAATGCTTGCGACAAGAAGTACTTGAAGCGTGAGCTATCCAAAGCACCACCCATACCGATAACACGATTCTTTGGCAAGCCAAGAGCCTTCAATGCCAAATAAGTCATGGTATCCATTGGGTTAGAAATAACTACCAAAATAGCATTTGGAGAGTACTTCAAGATGTTTTGAGCAACAGACTTCACAATACCTGCGTTTACACCAATCAACTCTTCGCGAGTCATACCTGGCTTACGAGGAATACCAGAAGTGATTACTACTACATCTGAATTAGCAGTCTTCTCATAATCGTTGGTGCAACCCACAATGGTGGTGTCGAAACCCAACAATTGAGCAGTCTGCATCATATCCATTGCCTTACCTTCTGAAACGCCTTCTTTCACGTCCAGCATTACAACTTCATCGGCCACTTCGTTAAAGGCCAACACATTTGCGCATGTAGCACCTACGTTACCTGCACCTACTACGGTTACTTTTGACATAATAATATCGTTTTTAGTTTAAGATAATGTTTCTATTTTGCTACAAAAATACAACGTAACTATTGATTAGAGAAATATTTCCTTAATATTTTTAGTAATTTAAACAATTAGTTGCATAAGAAAGCGCCATGATACAAGGATTATTGCTATTTTTGCCGTGATTTTTAAGGTAAAACAGATAATTCGCTTGAATAATATGGCATCACAAAAGAACATCACCATCGCAGTTGGCATTGTACTGGTTGCAGCACTTATTGGCGTTACCGCCCTACTCTTTTCAGAGAAACAAACCAACCAAGAATTGCTAATGGAGTTTGAACTGAACAAAGAAGAACTTGAAAACGAATACACAACTTTTGCTAAGCAATACGACGAGCTAAAGTTGACCGTCAGCAACGATTCACTATCTGTATTATTAGAGCAAGAGCAACTGAAGACACAACGCTTGCTCGAAGAATTGCGCACCGTGAAAAGTAGCAATGCAAGCGAAATACGCCGATTGAAGAATGAATTGGCAACCCTACGCAAAGTAATGGTGGGATATATCAATCAAATCGATTCATTGAATCGTTTGACTGAGCACCAAAAACAGGTAATTGCCGACGTCACAAAGAAATATCAAGCAGCCTCGCAACAGATAGACAAACTTGACGAAGAGCGCAAGAACTTGGACAAGAAGGTTACTTTGGCCGCACAACTCGATGCATCAAACATTAGTGTTTTGCCCGCTAACAACCGCGGGAAGAAGGCTAAACGAATCAAGCAACTTGAAAAGTTTGTTATCAACTTTACCATTGCCAAAAACATCACCGCACAAACGGGTGAACGTACCATATATGTACTCTTAACACAACCCGACAACTCGGTACTAACCAAAAACGAGAGCAATACATTCCAATACGAAAACAAGCAATTGCCCTACTCCATTAAGAAATACATTGAATACACTGGCGAGGAGCAAGCAGTTACCGTATATTGGGACGTAGAAGAATTCCTACACCCTGGCACTTATCGCGTAGATATCTTTGCGGAAGATACCTTTATCGGTTCGCACGAATTTACATTAGAGAAATAATCGTTTTCGCATAAATAAAAAAATCGCTTTAATAAATTCGTCAAGGATTTATTAAAGCGATTGCTATAATTTATTAAAGGAAGTATCACGATTTCTTCACACCAACAACTTGCGTTGGTGCCATCTCAATGTTACGCTTATCTACTTGGCGAACAACGGCAGCAGCCAATTGTAAGAAAGCACGCCCAGTAATGGTTTGCTCGTCCAGTGCAACAGGGGTTCCCTTATCACCACTTTCGCAAATGCTTTGCACCAAAGGTATTTGTCCCAACAAAGGCACATTCATTTCTTCAGCAAGTTGTTTTGTGCCTTCTTTGCCAAATATATAATACTTATTCTCTGGCAATTCGGCAGGTGTAAACCAAGCCATGTTTTCTACCAAGCCAAGAATGGGCACATTTACCTTATCGTTCATATACATGTCGATTCCCTTGCGAGCATCGGCCAATGCCACTTGTTGTGGAGTGCTGACAATTACCGCACCGGTTATAGCCAATGTCTGCAACAACGTAAGGTGAATATCACTTGTACCTGGAGGTGTATCCAACACAAAATAATCAAGTTCACCCCAATTAGCATCGCCTACCAATTGCTTCAACGCATTGCTTGCCATACCGCCACGCCATAATGTTGCTGTGTCGGGGTTCACAAAGAATCCTATAGAAAGCAACTTAATGCCGTATTTTTCGACGGGGATAATCAAATCACGACCACCAATATTTTCGGCATAAGGGCGTTCATCTTCCACCTGAAACATTTTAGGCACAGAAGGACCAAAAATATCAGCATCGAGCAAACCGACTTTATATCCCAACTTAGAAAGAGCTATTGCTAAGTTTGCTGCTACGGTTGATTTACCAACACCACCCTTACCTGATGATACGGCGATCACATTCTTGACTTGCGGAAGCATTTTACCTGGTTCGGGGCGAGCAGCCTGACGACTCTCGGTACTGATAGTAACCTCAACATCGGGCGACACATAGGTATGAATAGCCGTTTCGGCAGCTTTCAACATTGACTTCATGAAAGGGTCAGTCGATTTTTCAAAAATCAACGAAAAGCTAACCTTCATGCCGTCAATACGAAGATTATCGGCCACCATTTCGGCCTCTACCAAGTTTTTCCCATTTCCAGGATAACGCACCGTAGCCAGTGCGTCCATTATTAGTTTAGGATATAGTGTCATAATTATTTGCTTGTTTGTAGGCCACTACGCTTGCTGCGATTGTAGCTTCTATATTCATCCAATTCAATTTCTACATCAGGCTCAACGAGTTCGCCATTTTGTGGGAGATGGAATTTAAGGTATTTGATATTCAATCCCCTATCCAACCATTGTTGTTCGTAATAGGTTTTTATACTCAATATCTCATCGGCCATACCCGAATGATAGAGGTCTTCTGTCATCACTTCAACGGGCAACTTATTCGCCTCGACCATGTATTTGGTATAGGTAAACATAAAGTTACTATCGGTTTTCAAGTGAATCAATCCATCGGGTTTCAAGAAACGGCGATAGCGTTCCATAAAGTAGGTAGAAGTAAGGCGTTTGGTTGCTTTCTTCATTTGCGGGTCGCTAAATGTTAGCCAAATCTCACTAACTTCACCTTCGGCAAAGAAGCGGTCGATAATTTCGATATTAGTACGCAAGAAGGCAACATTCGTCATACCTGTTTCATGACTCTCTTTTGCGCCACTCCACATGCGTGCACCTTTTATATCTACGCCAATAAAATTCTTATCAGGAAAGAGTCGTCCTAAGCCAACTGTATATTCGCCACGACCACATCCCAGTTCGAGTACAATAGGACGGTCGTTTCCAAAAAACGACTTACCCCATTTTCCTTTCATCTCAAAAGGCACGTCATCCACCACAGAATAAGGATATTCAAACACGTGAGGAAATTGTGCCATGTCAGCAAATTTAGCTAACTTTCCTTTTCCCATTTTATTCCAAAGTCAAACTCTTAATAACAAACGGTTTATTGCCTAACGACCAAAAACCAATGATGTATAAATGTGAAGAACTGATTTTTTGACCATTCTTGTCCTTCATTGTATTCAAATCAATAACAACCTTTCGGGATGAACCAAAATCGTACATAGCAGGCTCAGTCCAATAGTTATTCTTATCGAATAGCCTAAATGATATTTGGCTATCGTTATCACTTCCCAATTCAACGGTCAATGTTTTGAACGATGATAAATCCAATCCTTCTGCATATTGCCATCCTCCGAATCCATATTGTCCAAGTGTTAACGTATGAGTAGCCTCATCGAAAGTTCCTTGTTCCCAAATAGATGGATTGAACATAGCCGCCGTTAAAGGGAAAGGCGTAATTACTTCAACCTCTATAGTAATTTCCTTCTTTACAGAGGAAGACGAAGTATAGGAAATAGTCAATTGTGATTTACCCTCTTTCATGGCAAGAAGTTTGCCTCTTTCCACTTTTACTACCGAAGTATTGCTACTGGTTATATCAGCTTGAGAAGTTACTACTTTTTTGGTTCCATCCTTGTAGATAGCCTTTACTATGATGTTTTTGCTATCACCCATCCGAATATCAATTCGGTTAGTAACGTCCAGCAGTTCTAAAGCTATCAACTCACCTTCGGTCGATGCTTTACCGGCATACTCTTGAAACCAATGATACACTGGCCAAGGACATGCTTCGGGGTCATTTAAGAATGTATAGTTACCTTCTTCTCCAGGTACATCACGGAATTGTGCTAATAGGTGTGGGCTAGTGAACAACATCCAACTAACATTACCTGTATTATCAGCAATGTATTTAAAGTTGGCACCAAAACCTACGCCTCCCACTTCGCCAGTAATACTTTTTCCCCAAGAAGAATCGTATTTAGCAGGGGCCCAATCCATCTCGGTTACCATAATCGGAGCAAAATGAGCTACTGGCATAATCTGCGCATCCCAACCGCGTTGGAAGCCTTCGTATCCGCCACCCATCACACCACCTAATTCGGCACTCGGTTGTTCGGCATCACTACCATACCAACCTGGATAGACGTGGATAGCATAACCAATGTTATCGCCTTCTATAGGATGATTTGCAAATCCTTCATAGTTTGATTGATAACCTAATCCTGGCACCCAAATTATATTACGCGCTTTGTTGGCGCGAATCTTATCTACAATGGCTTGGAAATAGGTTTTCATATTCTTAAAATGTCCATCTCCACTACCAGCATACGTTCCATCCGGCCCTTGTATATGAATAGGTTCATTAGCCAATTCGAACATAACATAACCATTGTTCTTCAACTTTGAATGTTGTGAAACGATATCCCAAACTTTCAACAGAAACATTTGATAACTATCGCCTATAGCAATGTTCTCTGGAGATACCCCAGGAGGACGCATCACTACAAATAAGCCTTTACTGATTGCATATTCTGCCATCGGTACAAAGACTTCATCCAAATACTTTCTGAAACGAGTCTCAGAGAAACGCTCATGTCCCTCGTAGCGAACAGATTGTTGAGATGGGTCATCACTCCAATAGGGATCCATGTGCATGCGAACAAAGTTCATGCACCAACCTGCAGCTAAGATATCGTCTATCAAACCTTTGTTATAGCGCAGACATCCCGCAACATCATAGTTATTCCAAGCACCATTATTAAAGAAAGGACTATACGTTTGTCCAAA
This sequence comes from Bacteroides sp., assembly GCA_017630035.1. Classification (GTDB taxonomy): domain Bacteria; phylum Bacteroidota; class Bacteroidia; order Bacteroidales; family Bacteroidaceae; genus Bacteroides. The sequence goes on along the minus strand of JAGBWA010000102.1, from coordinate 13,506 downwards.
ACCATGCAAATTCACAATATTACCTTCCGCATCTTTGAGGTAACGTCCTACCACATTCAACACAAGCGGTGTTTGATCTTCTGGTTCTTCGGGAGTTATGGGCGTTTCCGGCTCAGGTTCTGGTTCTGGATCGGGCGTTTCTTCTTGTGGAGGAACTAAATCTTCCAACTCTTTTGTATCGTCCGAACAAGCAGAGAAGCAAAAAAGCAATAAACTGATTGCAATGATTTTGGATATAAACTTCATTTCTTCCTATAATTCGCAGCTAGGGTTATTCCACAATTGTTACCCAACCATGTACATCGGCCTCATCGCCATATTGAATAGCACGCAACTTAGTATAAAGTTTTGTACTGATAGGGCCTGGTTTGCCATCGGCCGAGATGACATACGAACGGTCGTTTTCTGGGTCATCAATGCGTTGGATAGGGCTGATAACAGCTGCTGTACCACATGCACCTGCTTCTTCGAACGTTGCAAGTTCTTCTTCTGGGATAGGACGACGTTCTACTTTCATACCCATATCTTCGGCCAATTGCATCAAACTCTTGTTTGTGATTGAAGGCAAGATAGATGATGACAATGGAGTAATATAGGTATTATCCTTGATACCGAAGAAATTGGCCGCACCACATTCGTCGATGTATTTTTTCTCTTTTGCATCCAAATAGAATTCGGCAGAGTAGCCTGCTTCGTGAGCCTCTTTGCTTGCGCGAAGACTTGCGGCATAGTTACCACCAACCTTGTAGATACCTGTACCAAGCGGTGCAGCACGGTCGTACTTACGCGTAATAACATAAGGAGTAGTAGAGAAACCACCTTTGAAATATGGGCCTACCGGTGTAACAAATATCAAGAAGAGGTATTCATTAGCAGGTTTTACACCCACTTGCGCACCAGTACCGATGAGCAACGGACGGATATAAAGCGATGCACCGCTTTCGTAAGGAGGGATGAAACGTTCGTTCAACTTCACAGCTTCGATAACCGCTTCTTTGAAACGCTCGGTTGGAAGTTCGGGCATTAAGATGCCGCGGCAAGTAGATTGCAAGCGAGCTGCATTCTCTTCCAAACGGAAGATACGCACCTTACCATCCTTTCCACGGAAAGCTTTCAAGCCTTCGAAAGCCTCTTGACCATAGTGCAAACATGTAGCTGCCATGTGCAAAGGAATAGTTTCCTCGCTACATACTTCCAATTTTCCCCACTCACCATTACGATGATAAATTCTCACGTTGTAATCTGTCTTCATGTAACCAAAAGACAGGTTTGACCAATCAATTTCTTTCATTGTAATTTTGTATTTCTGATTTATTGCTATTATTTTCGGCAAAAATAGTGCTTATTTATCAGTTTCTTGCTTTTCTGCTAATAAATTTTCCATTTCCTTTTCTGCTTTTGTTAGTTTTTCGCTACAAAAGGCAATTAGTTTATTCGCTTCTTTGATTTTATCGGCCAATTGATCTATTTCCACTTCATTATTATCTATCAATTGCACAATCTCATCCAATCGAGCGATAGCTTCTGAGTAAGTAAGTTGTTTATTTCCCATTTTCGATTTCAGTTATTTCAGTTTCAGTTATTTTTTTGCACGCACGACTCTATTTTTCCTTTTTCGAATAGGCTCACCAACACATCTCCTTGTTGCAACATTGATGCATCTTTCACCGGTTTACCATCTTTCAATGTTATGCTATAGCCGCGCGCCAATAGTTTTTGGGGCGAAGCATCGTCCATGCGTTGTTGTAGCAACGCTAACCGATGGCGATGGTTGCTGATGAGCAAAGATGTGGCTTGTTGCAACTCTTTGAATTTGGCTTGCAATTCGTATCTGTTTTTCGACAAGCGTTGCGAAAGTGCAAATGGGATGCGTGCCGACATATCGGCAATGATGCGTTGATGTTTCACAATCAATGCGCGCGAAGATTCCTTTAATCGTGCAGATAATGTATTCAATATTTCGGCCGCTTGATACATACAACCTATTAAGTATTCGGCGGCGGCGGTGGGGGTTTTGACGCGTGTATGTGCAATGATGTCGAGCACCGTATCGTCGCGTTCATGCCCTATGCCGGTGATAATAGGTAAAGGAAATTGTGCACAAGCAGCGGCTAAAAGATAGGTTTCGAAACCGGAAAGGTCGGAGGTTGCACCTCCCCCGCGAATGATAACCACCGCATCGAAATCATTGAATCGTTGGTTGATAGCATCAAGCGCGGCAAGTAACGACTCTTCTACCCTATCGCCTTGCATAATGGCTGGAAACAACTCGGTGTAGAAGTGAAATCCGTAAGGATTGTTGTGCAATTGATCGTTAAAATCGCCATATCCAGCGGCACTTGCCGATGAGATAACGGCTATTCGTTGAGGTAGAAGAGGCATTTCCAACTCTTTGTTCATGGTTAGCACCCCTTCTTCCTCAAGTTGTTTCAATATCTCGCGACGACGACGCGCCATATCGCCCAACGTATATGTAGGGTCGATATCGAGCACGGTCAAACTATAGCCATACAATTCGTGAAAACCAATCGCTACTTTTACCAACACTTTGATGCCCGATGTGAATAGCTGACCGGTAGCTTCCTCAAAGTAAGGTTTCAATAGACGAAAGATGTTTGCCCATATTGTGCCTCTGGCTTTCGCCACTAAGCTATGACTATGTTCATCTTTCTGAATGAATTCGAGGTAGCAATGGCCGCTTGCATTTGTGCGCACATCGCTCAGCTCGGCTTGCAACCAATACTCATCTTGGAGGGTATCCTCCAAAGTGCCACGCACCAATGCATTCAGTTCGTATAACGAGAGCGGATTCATTACTTTTTCATTTCGTATGCCTTCCACATATCGGGCACACCATAGCCATAGATATTGTCGGGATAGTCGGCACGATCGCCTACACTACGCACCAATTCGATAATCTCTTTCGCGGTGAGTTTAGGAAGTGCTTGCCATAAGCATGCTACCATACCACACATGATAGGCGATGCAAACGATGTACCATTAGCACGACCTTGGTTACCATTGGTACGCATCACATCCGACGCCAAGCCTACTGCTACTACATCGGGCTTGATTCGGCCATCGGCCGTAGTACCGATTGATGAAAAAGGTGCCAATTGGCCTTGCTTGTCAATAGCGCCAACGGTGAGCACGTTTTCGGCATCGCCCGGAGGGGTTATCTTCTTCCAAGCGTTTGAGCCTGAGTTGCCTGCACTACACACCAACACCATACCCTTATCGGCCATACGAGCGGCTTGGCGAGACATTAATGCGAATTGTCCATCCAAATCGCGCAAGCGGTAATCCTTTTCTTTATCATCGAACGAGTAATATCCCAACGAGGTGTTTACGACATCTACACCCACACTATCAGCAAACTCGACGGCGGCAGCCCAATAATCTTGCTCAACCAAGTGTTCGCTATATTCGTCTTCGGTGCGCAACAACCAGAAGGATGCTTCGGGGGCGGTGCCAACCATCACATTGGGTTGATTCATGCCGATGCACGACAATACCGACATTCCATGGCTACTTTCACCATAAATATCGGCATTACTATCCACAAAATCCTTGGTGCCAAGTATTTGAATGTTTTGCATAGCGGTAATCTTATCGGCATTGTGGAAGCCGGCATCAATTACGGCAATAGTCATACCTTGTCCGCGGAAGCCTGCCTCGTGAAGTTTATCGGCCTTACTCATTTGAATCTGCGTGATGGCAGGGCCATAAATTGAATCCTTGTAAATCTTAGGATTGTTGATAAGCGAATCGCGCTTGTTATGCATTTCAATGAATTTTGGCGCTATCCACACGCGTTCGGTTTTGGCAACGAAAGGCAATTGTGCAATGCGATTGATAAGGATTGTATCGTTGCACGACACGGTTACAAAATTGTCCCACTTGCCGGTAACAACAATCTTCACACCCACGTTGCGGATAGCATCGATGTAGGTTTGACAAACGGGCAAGTCGGTCGAATCGATGCGCAATCCTTGGCGTTTGCGTCGTTCAATAGCCTTCTTCGAAAGGAATTTTTGCGGTTTCTTCAACGAATACTCTGTCTCTGCCTTGTCGGTAAGGCTAATGCGATACTTCAACGTATCTTGTGCTTGCGTACTGAATGTAAACGCCAAGCAAGCGAAAAGTAATAGTAATTTCTTCATATCGTATTTTATAATTTTATATTTCTCATTGTATGTACATACCTATGCCGCGTTGCGATGCAATGAACGCACCTCCCACCACTCGATTGCCACGATAAAACACGGCAGACTGTCCGGGTGTAATGGCCGATGCCTCTTCCAAGAAATGTACCAACAAGCGGCCATCTTCGAGTTTGCTCACCTCGCACGCAATCGGTTTGCTACGATAGCGAATGCGCACGCTAAGCGGCAAATCCGATTTTTCCTTAAGGGAAAATATATTTTCCATAGAGGGAAAATAAAAATCCTCTATCAGCATATGGGTAGCCTTCAGTTGTTCGGCATCGCCCAACATTACGGTATTCTTTTGCGGGTTTATCTTCAATACGTATGCCGGCTTGCCCAGTGCTATCTCCAATCCTTTTCGTTGACCAATGGTGTAGTATGGATAGCCTTTATGCTCGCCCAACTTCACACCTTCGCTATTCACGAACATGCCGGGGCCTATTTCTTTATCAATCTCAGGCGAATGTTCGCGCAAGAAATCGCGATAATCACCTTTGATAAAGCATACTTCCATGCTTTCGCCTTCGTCGGCCTTGACGGCATAGCCGCGTTGACGAAGATAATCGCGCACTTGTGTTTTGGTGTAATTGCCAAGCGGGAAGATGCATCGTTTCAATACGTCTTGTCCCAATTTCCACAAGAAGTACGATTGGTCTTTCTTCGCATCATCGCCCGCTTCGATGTAGGTAATGCCATCCACTTCCACCAAGCGCGAGTAGTGTCCGGTGGCTATTTGTGCGCATCCCAATCGGTCGGCCCACCGAATGAGTTGGGCAAACTTATGCATTGGGTTGCACAGAACGCACGGATTGGGTGTACGTCCAGCACGATATTCATCGATGAAATTCTGCACAATGGTTTGCTTGAAGGCTTCGCGCTCGTCCACAATATGGTGTTCAATGCCCATTCGCTCGGCCAATTGGCGCGCTTCTATAGGTTCATCTCCCCATACCCACATGGTAAGCCCCACCAATTCATAGCCTTGCTCTTGCAACATCAAGCAAGTAGCCGTGCTATCAATGCCTCCGCTCATGCCAACTAAAACCTTTTGCTTCTTCATCGCGCTATTTTTTTTGCAAAGTTACATCTTTCTACTTGTTATTCCTTTATCCACGATTGAAGTTTTTGCTTTGCTTGCTCTTCAATCTCGGGAGTTACATTTTTCCAAATGGCGTGAATAGCCCATGCCAAGGCAGAGATATCGTCCGTAAAGCCAAGCATTGGGATGAAATCGGGCATTAAGTCGAACGGCAGGATGAAGTATCCTAACGCACCGCATATCTTCACTTTATCGCTTTTCGATACGGATGGCGATTGCAACAAATAGTACAACATCAACGCCGATTTTGCCGTATTCTCGCCCACCTTTCGGAAAACTTTCTTTAACTTCGACAACAATTTATTTTCCGAATAGTGCGGTGCATATTTCTCTATGTCCTTAGGCGGTTGTTTCATCTTTCACGCAACAATTTTATAATCCAAATCGGCAACTGATATATGCCATATATTCATCTTTCATGCCATCGGCTTTGGGTGTCCACACACGTAGATTGGGCGATAATTGGATGTATTTATTCAATTTTATCTCTACACCTACCAAGCTAAACATGCCGTCGTTTGCCTTATTCCAATCGTCCTTCGATATCAACTGATCGGCACGAGCATAAATGCTCACTTTATCGTTTAGTTTTTGCGATGAATATACCGAAAAGCCCGATTGATTAGCATCCTTTGTATAGCCGCTATTCCAATAAGCATTATACTCAACACCTATAGAGAAATTGTTATCTTTATAACCTGCAAAAGCAGCTAAGTTATACGAATCGTCCAAACCCGGTGTTGCCTCGTTCATGCCTCCATATAAGCGAAGTGTAAGGCCATCAAGCACTTGAGCGGTCATACCCAATCCATACGCCAAGCCATCTTCCACTTGTACTTTCTTATATCCTTCACCATTAACTATAATAGCATCCATCATGAAATTATCGTTGAATTGATAAGCGGCCGAGATTCCCAAATCGGCACTACTACCAAACTTATACTCGTCTTGAAACGACTTCATCACGTAGCGATAGCCCCAAAATTTCTCTTGCATATTGAATTGTATAGTCGAAATCAAGCCGCCCGAAAGTTTCCAATTGCCATTCTTCCAACTAATCTGAGCATTCTTGATATATGCAATACGGTGATAATCGCTCACACTTTTCGACTGACCAATATCCATTACCGCTTTAATCTCAAGATTTCCAGGAAGATTTTGCTGATAACCTATATAACTGCGGTCAAGTTCAAATCCTCTAACATCGTTCAACTGGCCAAAGCCGGTATGAAAATTACCAAACACATTCACAATCATTTGCCCATCAGCTGTTTGCTGAGCACTTACAGGAAGCCCAAGCAAAACAAGCAAAGCGATTAAAATCTTTATTCTTTTCATAGCGTTTTATTTATCAACACAGTAGCATAAGCCGAAATACCCTCTTCGCGGCCAGTAAAACCTAACTTCTCGGTAGTAGTTGCTTTGATGGAAACATCGTCCACATCTATTCCCATGACCGAAGCCAATGTCTCTTGCATCTGCGGGATGAATGCCTTCAACTTCGGACGTTCAGCGCAAATGGTAGCATCTATATTACCTACTTGATAGCCCTTTGTAGCAATCAAGTCGACCGTTTTCTTCAGCAAAATCTTGCTATCAATATTCTTATATTCACCGGCATTATCGGGGAAATGATAACCTATGTCGCGCATATTTGCCGCACCAAGCAAAGCATCGCAAATGGCATGAATCAGTACATCGGCATCGGAATGTCCCAACAAACCCAACGAATGTTCAAGGCGAATACCACCCAACCAAAGTTCTCTTCCTTCTACCAACTGATGCACATCAAAGCCAAATCCAACTCGAATCTTCATAACAACTAATACTATTTATCGGATGTAAAAATCAAGTAATTTCTCATCGGCTATATAGCCTTCCAAGTGTTGCCCAATAGAAACGGGACCAACACCTACCGGTGTGCCAGTGAAAAGCAAATCGCCAATCTTCAACGTCATGAACTGACTGACATAAGCAATAATCTCGTCCACCTTGAAAAGCATATCACGCGTACAACCATGTTGCACTTGCTTTCCATCTATATCCAAGTGGAAATCAATATTTTGCACATCGCCACCAGCCTTCTCTAACGAGATAAACTCACCAATAGCTGCCGAATTATCGAAACTCTTCGACAACTCCCACGGATGACCTTGCTCACGGAAAGCGCGTTGCAAATCACGAGCCGTGAAATCAATACCAACCGTCACCGCATCATAATATCGATGAGCAAAACGAGGCGCAATACATTTACCTAAACGGCAAATACGCACCACCAACTCGGTTTCATAATGTACCTCCTTCGAAAAGGTAGGAAGGAAAAAGGGTTTTCCTTGTTTTAAGATGGCCGAATCGGGTTTCAAGAAGATTACCGGCTCACGATTCTCCTCAGTATGTCCCAACTCCTGTTTGTGCAAGGCATAGTTCATGCCTACGGCTATTATCTTCATTACTTTGTATCGTTAAAGTTCAACCTATTAAACATCAATGCCAAATGGGCATAGAGCGACGTGTTCTGTACAACAATCGACTCGGGCACACGAATGCGGAAAGGCGTAAAATTCCAAACCGCCTTAATTCCTCCCTCCACCATTTTATCGGTCACGGCCTGAGCTATTTCAATGGGTACGGTAAGCACACCTATATTAACATCGTATTCAAGCATCTTTTGTTCAAATTCATCGGTATGATAAATAGGAATACCGCACAATGTTGTTCCCACCAAGTTGGGATTCACGTCGAAAGCAGCAACTATCTGCAAGCCAAAATGTTCCAAACCTGTATCACGCAACAAAGCGCCACCTAAACTACCTACACCAAACAAAAATGCCTTATGTATGCGAGTAAATCCTAAGAAATCTTCCAGCACAGTTATCAACGTTTCCACTTCATAACCCACTCGCGTACGACCAGTGACACGAACAAACGACAAATCCTTTGCTATTTGCGAAGCATCGATGTTTGTCTCTTTCGATAGTTGCGTAGAAGAAACATATTGCTCTCCTTTCTGGCGAAGCAACTTCAAATTAGATAAATACCACGGAAGGCGTCTAAGCGTTGGCTCGGGCACCTTTCCTAAAAACTTATGTTCATTGTCTGGATTCATGGTTTGCAATTGTCTTACTTTATAGTTGCTTATTTGTTAGCAAAAATACACTTTTCCCACCAATCGGAAAAGAATCTAACAACTTTTAAATAAAAGATTGTAGATATTAATTCAAACTACTACTTTTGTTTCATAAAACTAACTCTATTATGAAAAAGAATGACTGGAAAGAACGATTGAATATTGTCTATTCTACCAACCCCGATTTCAGTTATGAAACGGAAGAAGAAAACGTTGCCGAGACATTACCACCCCAGCAACAACGCCTCAAAGTGCAATTGGATAGAAAGAACAGAGGTGGGAAAGTAGTTACTTTAATCACTGGCTTTGTCGGTAACGATGACGACCTAAAAGATTTAGGGAAAATGCTTAAATCGAAATGCGGCGTTGGAGGAAGCGCTAAAGACGGAGAAATTATCGTACAAGGAGATTTCAAACAAAAAGTAATCGACCTCTTACTTAAAGCAGGATATACGCAAACCAAAGGCGTAGGAGGATAAAAAGGAAAAAAAGAAAGTCCGATTCGGAAAACCGAACCGGACTTTTATTTTAACTCCTTTCAGAGGAATTATTCAGCACGCAATGTGAAACGCTTGAAGTCAACGATCTTCAATTCAGGATCAGCTTGCTTCAATACTTCACGTACGGTCTTCTTAGCATCCATGATGTCTTCTTGATTCAACAAGCAAACTTCCTTCATGAACTTAGCCAAACGACCCTTTGCAATGTTTTGGATCATTGGTTCAGGCAAGTTAGCAGACTTTTCAGCAGATACTGTTGCGATGATTTCCTTAGCCTTAGCTACATCTTCAGCAGTGATCCAACCCTTAGCCATGTTGCTTTCCATATGATCTTCGCTATCTACGTGAGAAGGATTGATACCAGCCTTGTTCAAAGCAGCATCTACTGCCTTTTGTACCAATTCAGCCTTAGTCTTTTCGATAGCAACTTGAATTTCTGTGTTCTTGATTTCTTCAGAAACACCATCTTCGTCGATTGCGATAGGATTCATAGCAGCAATTTGCATAGCTACTTGCTTAGCCAATTGTTCGTCAGCGACCTTGTTGAAGGCAACGATAGTACAAAGACCGTTTCTGTTCATGTGGTTATAAACAACTGTGCTTGCACCATTTACGAACATATAGCCATCCAATTCCATCTTTTCGCCAGTGATACCGCTACGGTCAGTAACTGCATCTTGTACAGTACCATTACCCATAGGCAATGCCTTTACTTCATCCAAATTTTGGCACTTGTTAGCTACAGCAGCATCCAAGATGTCTTGAGTCAACTTCACGAAATCTGCATTGTTAGCAACGAAGTCAGTTTCGCACTTCAAAGCGATAACAGCTGCAAATTCGCCTCTTGTCTTAGCCAATACACAACCTTCAGAAGCTTCGCGGTCAGAACGCTTAGCAGCAACTGCTTGTCCCTTCTTGCGAATGATTTCCATTGCCTTGTCGAAATCGCCTTCAGCATCGTTCAAAGCGTTTTTGCAATCCATCATACCAGCACCAGTCATTTTGCGGAGCTTGGTAATATCAGCCATTGTTACAGCCATACTATTTTTATTTTTTATCGTTCAACAATTAAGCTTCGTCTTCATTTACGAAAGCTGCAGCCTTTGATGCGTTGATAGCATCTTCGTCAGACTTTTCCATACGAGCCTTTGATTGACGCTTTCTGCCCTTAGCAGCAGGAGCTTCACCAGCAGCTTCCATATCTATTTTTTCAGCCTTACGTTCTTCAAGACCTTCTTGCATAGCAGCGCAACAAGCATCGAGGATTACTTCGATTGACTTAGTAGCGTCATCGTTTGCAGGAATTACGAAATCAACGTTGTTAGGATCTGAGTTTGTATCAACGATAGCGAATACAGGAATACCAAGACGGTTAGCTTCGCGTACTGCGATGTTTTCCTTCAATACGTCAATAACGAAAAGTGCAGATGGAAGACGAGTAAGGTCAGCGATAGAGCCGAGAGTCTTGTCCAACTTAGCACGTTGACGAGAGATTTGAAGAATTTCTCTCTTAGAAAGGTTTGAATAAGTACCGTCGTTAGTCAACTTATCGATAGTAGCCATCTTCTTCACTGCCTTGCGGATAGTGGGGAAGTTTGTCAACATACCACCTGGCCAACGTTCGATTACATAAGGCATATTTACCGACATAGCCTTTTCAGCAACTACTTGCTTAGCTTGTTTTTTAGTAGCAACAAACAAAACTTTCTTGCCAGACTTAGCAATTTGCTTCAAAGCTTCTGCAGCTTCGTCAACTTTAGCAACAGTTTTGTTAAGGTCAATGATATGAATACCATTGCGCTCCATGAAGATGTAAGGAGCCATAGCAGGATTCCACTTTCTTTTCAAGTGACCGAAGTGGCAACCAGCTTCCAATAATGTATCAAAATTTGTTCTTGACATTTTCTTAGTCTTTTTTAATTCGTTTACTTTCTTTTTTGTTTTCTAAACCAACCACCGGGTAGCCTATAAGAAGAGTCCCGACGGTTTAGATGCTAAACGTTTTTCAGTTCTTAAGTTTTTTGAGCTTTTAAGTTTTTAAGTTCCTTGTCCGTCAGAAACAGATTAGTTATGAACTTTTGTAACTTACAAACTAACAAACCGACAAACTCAAATTAACGTTTACTGAACTGGAATCTACGACGAGCCTTTGGTTGACCTGGCTTCTTACGTTCTACAGCACGTGGGTCGCGAGTCATGAAGCCTTCTGCACGAAGAGCAGACTTGTCTTCTGGGTTAATCTTCACCAATGCGCGAGCAATAGCCAAGCGCAAAGCTTGAGATTGACCAGTGTAACCACCACCGCACAAATTAACTTTAATATCGTATTTCTCGGCAACACCCAACTTGTTAAGAGGTTGCTTTACTACATACTGAAGGATGCTTGATGGAAAGTATACAGCAAGGTCTCTCTTGTTGATAGTAATCTTTCCAGTGCCTTCGCTCACGTAGATACGTGCAATTGCACTTTTACGTCTGCCTAATGCGTTTACTACTTCCATTGTTCCTTATTTAAGTGCGTTAATATCAATCATTTTTGGTTGTTGAGCTTCATGCTTGTGTTCTGTACCTGCATATACATACAAGTTATCGAGCAACTTAGCACCCAACTTATTCTTTGGCAACATACCCTTAACAACCTTCTTCAACAAGCGTTCGTCGCCGTTAGGCTTAGCTTGCAAAGCAGCAGGAGTAATAGCGCGTTGGCCACCTGGGTATCCAGTGTATGACAGATATTCCTTTTCTGTCCACTTCATACCAGTCATTTTCACTTTGTCGGCATTGATAATGATTACATTATCGCCACAATCTACGTGAGGAGTAAAGTTTGGTTTATACTTTCCTCTCAACAGTTTCGCAACTTTTGAGCCAAGACGACCGATAACTTGGTCTGTGGCATCAACGATGACCCATTCTTTAGTCACCGTAGCTTTGTTTGCAGAAATGGTCTTGTAACTTAAAGTATCCACTCTTTTAATTGTTTTTAAAAATGTTACTACTAAAATTATTCTCTCACCACGAGTATTCCCCATCCCGGACAAAGACGAAGTAACTCGCTATGAATTAAATGCTTATCCTTTAAATGATAATAATCGGCTTGCAAAGGTACGAATTTTCTTAAAACTGGCAAACTTTTCTTTTTCTTTTTTGATTTAGAAGCCTATCGTAAAGAATCCAACCATTTTTTTGTGTATACCAACATTTATATTTATTTTTGCATAAATAATACACCTTATAATAATATTAAACTATGAAAACAATTAGATTCTCCAAACAATTACTAATCGGACTTTTATTATACATCACAACAGCTTGTAGCAAAAACGAAGAAATCGAATCCCCATCCCCCCAACCAAACCCTGCGCCAACAGAAAAGGTTGCAAGAATGTTAGATGGTTATAGTTTTAATTACAAATTAAAAGAAGTGTATGGAGATTTGTCAAATTTAAAATCTATAGTATTTATCGTAAACAGCAATTTTAAACCTACAGATGTTTATCAAACATTCTCCACACGCAAATCCGAATATCCTATATACGGAATCGACAACAATGGAAATTTCACCATATACACTGAAGGAAACAAGATTATTCTTCCTCCAGACAGTTATGGAATGTTCTATAACTGCTCATCATTAATCTCTTTAGATTTATCAAATCTTGACTCTTCAGAGGTAACAAACATGGGAGCCATGTTTAGCTATTGTACGTCATTAACATCTTTAAATTTATCCAAATTCAATACTTCCAAAGTAACAGACATGAGAAGAATGTTTGATAACTGTTCGGCACTACCATCTATTGATTTATCAAATTTTGACACATCTAATGTAATAATAATGGATAAAATGTTTAATGAATGCACCTCCTTAAAATCTTTAGATTTATCAAAATTAAACACACCTAATCTTACTTCCATTGGGAATATGTTTTCGAGTTGTATCTCATTAAAAAAAATAAACTTGGGCAAATTCAACACATCCAAAGTAACAGACATGGGAAATACGTTTAGCAATTGTTCCTCATTAACATCTTTAGATCTATCAGATTTTGACACATCAAGCGCAACAGGAATGGCGGGCATGTTTTTTAATTGCAGCAATTTAACCTCATTAGACTTATCAAATTTCAACACTACTAACGTGACTACAACAGCAGGAATGTTCTATAACTGTCATGCTTTATCATCTGTAAATTTATCCAATTTTGACACATCTAATATAACAAACATGAATGTTATGTTTGGGAACTGCTACGCTTTAAAATCATTAGATTTAAGAAGCTTTGATACGACCAATGTAAACGAAATGGGAGGAATGTTTATCGGTTGCACATCATTATCTCATTTAAATCTATCTCATTTCAACACATCTAACGTTATTCACATGTTGTCAATGTTTAAAGATTGTCAAGCATTAAATAATTTAAATTTATCCAACTTTAACACATCCCACGTCTCAATTTTTAGTGAAATGTTTTCTGGCTGCAAGTCCTTAACATCATTAGACATTTCAAATTTCGACACTTCAAAAGCAGAAGATATGGTTTACATGTTCAACGATTGTCACTCTTT
>JAGBWA010000101.1 GCA_017630035.1 Bacteroides sp. | reverse complement strand
GCAGCCGTATGGGATTGAACCTAAATTTCAATTTAGGCGAAAGCAGAGCATGGACCATCAGTATGCGACCAGGTATTGTGTACGATTTGCAAGCCGACTATCCTAAATCTAAATTGAACTTCAACTTGAATAACGCTCGTTTCGAGTGGTTGACTTCGATTATCTATCACTTTGGAAACAGCAATGGCGAACATTACATGACGTTAGTACCCGTATGCGACCCACTGGAAATAGCTGCTATCAATGACGAAGTGAATGCCTTACGCGCCCGATTGGTGGAACGCGATGCAGAACTTGTAGCCGCAGTTACCGAAATAGAGAACTTACAAACAGCCTTGAACACACCAAACGAAGTGGTGGAAATTGATGTAAACGAAAGCTGCACACCGGTTTATACCATTGGATTCCGACAAGGCAAATCGGCTATTGATATGACACAAGAAGCCAACATTGAAATGGCGGCCAACTTCTTGCAAGAGAACAGCGACTTTATCGTGTCAATCAAAGGATATGCATCGCCCGAAGGTAATGCCGAATTCAACCAAGAGTTATCTACCAAACGCGCCAATGCTGTTAAAGATGTACTTGTGAAACAATATGGCATTGATGCATCACGCATTGTTACGCAAGGCGAAGGCGTAGGTAACATGTTCAGCGAGCCTGCATGGAACCGCATCTCCATCATCACCATAGAGGGAACAGATTAAAATTTAAACATCCGCGAACCAACCGACGGGTTGGTCGATTAGATAGGGTACGGACAAAATGGATAGAACCAAATAGTCCGTACCCACTTTTTTATATAAATATTGTTAGTATAATCAATTAAAAGTTAGTACATTTGCAGCAAAATAACACGATAACAAACACCCTACAAAAATGAGAAGCACCCTTTTATTAATAATGCTTTGGGCATCATTTGTTTGTCAAGCCCAATCATATAAACTTTTTACAACCGACGAAGATTTATCAAGTAGTTTGATAAACCACATTTACCAAGATTCGAATGGCATGATTTGGGTAGCGACCGAAGACGGTTTGAACCGCTACGATGGTGCTAAATTCACTACCTACAAACATAATCCAGAAGATGCACACTCGCTATCGCACAATTACGTCAGACGCATCTTTGAAGATAGCAAAGGGCATATCTATATTGGTACGCACAATGGTGTTCAAGTGTACAATCCGGCAACCGATACGTTCAGCGAAAAAGCCATTCTGGAAAACGACAGACCATACAATCAAAGCATCACCGACATTATAGAACGAAACAATGGCGAGGTGTGGGTTGCCGGTTATCGCACCGGTAAGATAGAAATCGATGGGGATAAACTCCGATTAACCTACCTATCCATACACCCTACGAACTACACTTCCGACTACATGTTCGAAGACAATGAAAACAACATCTATATCAGTAATGGAGATGAAAGTATTTATTGTGCCAAAGAGGATAAGCAAGCGAAAGTGTATCTCACCGACCAAAAGCGAGTAACCGTAATCGACCTGTTTCAAGACTCCCAAAAGAACATCTATATCGCTACCATAGGCGACAAGGGCTTGATGAAACTGAACAAGGAAATCAACGAGTTCGAATTTATCCCCAACAAACAACACCCAAAATTGGCTATTCGTAGCATTTGTCAGGTAAATGATGAAGAGCTATACATCGGTACAGACGGCAATGGCGTAAAGGTGTACAACATCAACACCGGCGAAATGACCGATTTTGTTTTCGAGAATTGCAATTTCAATTCAAGTACCCTAAAAGTACACGCCATTCTTAAGGATAATTTTGGTAATTTATGGTTCGGACTCTACCAAAAAGGAGTTATCATGCTGCCCGTTACGCAAACAGGCTTTAAATATTATGGTCATCGCTCGGCCGAGAAGAATGTTATCGGTTCAGCCGCTATCACTTCACTATGTCGCGACTACCAAGGAACGCTTTGGATTGGAACCGACAACGATGGTATCTACACGCTGAACAAGGAGGGTAAACCCAAGAACCACTTCGCTACATCTAACCCCACAGGAAACATTCCACCCATTATTTTAAAACTTTACGAGGATTCCGACCATAACATGTGGATAGGCTCCTACATCAACGGATTGGGAAAACTGAACCGTCAAACCGGAGTTTGTACTCCACAGAACAAGTTGGTAGACCAAAACGGCAAGTACGTGCAACATGTTTACGACTTAGTGGAAGATAACAACCGACGAATATGGATTGCTACCTTAGGCAACGGTTTGCACCACTACGACATGAACAAACAGACATTCGAATACGACACCCTTGTAAACAAGAACTTAAACAAATGGGTAGGTTGTTTATTGTATAGCAAAAATAACAACACACTATTTGCCGGCACATACAACGGGTTGTTCTATATCAACTTTGCAGATAGCAACCCTATACCGAAAGAGTTGATGCATCGTCACATCATCCTATGCATACACCAAGATAAAAAAGGATATATTTGGATAGGTAGTTCCGACGGTTTGGGACGATGGAACCCTGTGAGTGGCGAATTACAAATGTTTACCACCAAAGACGGACTACCCAGCAACACGATTTATGGCATACAAAGCGACCACTTAGACAATATTTGGATAAGTACCAATGCCGGTTTGTCGCACTACATCGTAGAACGCAATTACTTCAAAAACTACTATGTGGATGATGGATTGCAAGGCAATGAGTTTTACAAAAATTCATCAATGAAAGATGCTGATGGTGTGATTTGGTTTGGCGGCACACAAGGTATCACCTATTTCAACCCGAACGAGATTCAAAGTACAGCGCGCGAATGGGATATTCGTATCACCGACTTTTACCTACACAACACCCCCGTACGCAAAGGAATGATGGGCGGCGAAAAGAAAGATGTTATTGATTGCCCCGTATTCGAAGCCAAAGAATTTCGTTTAAGTCACAATCAAAATCACTTCAGCATTGAGTTCTCGCCCATACAATACAATGCCCCCGAAGGCATTACCTATAGCTACACCTTAGGCACAGGCGAAAGCACAAAGTGGACTACCCTACCCGAAGGATTGAACCGTATCTACTTCAACGACATGAAGCCCGGTACCTATCACCTGCAAGTGCGTGCGCAAGATAATAACAAGATGAGCAACACTTGTACGGCTACCATTTACATTAAGCCGGCTTGGTATGCTTCTGCTTGGGCGCAAACGCTCTATGTACTCGTTGTACTGACCACTATCATCAGTCTAATCTACCTAAACAAGAAGGCGCAGAGAAGAAAAGAAGAGATGTTGGAACACATGCATGCCGAGCAACTGAACGAAGCGAAGTTACAATTCTTCATTAACATCTCGCACGAAATACGTACACCGATGTCGCTCATCATTAGTCCGCTACAAAAGCTGATGGAGAAAGACAACGACACCGGCCGAAACAAGATATATCAAACCATCTATCGAAACTCGGAACGCATCTTGCACCTAATCAACCAATTGCTGGATATTCGTAAGATTGATAAGGGACAAATGAAGTTAAGTTTCAAAGAGACCGAGATTACCGGATTCTTGCAAAACATCTACGATTCATTCTACGAATTGGCCGTTATCAAGAAGATTGACTTCCAATTTACATACCCTAAAGCAAACGCATTAAATCTTTGGATAGATCCCGACAACTTCGATAAGATTATTGTGAACTTGCTTTCCAATGCCTTTAAATTCACCCCCGAAGAAGGAAAAATCAGCATTGAATTGCAAGAGATAGCAAACAACCAAGTGGAAATCGTTATTAGCGATACAGGTATCGGCATTAAAGACGAAGATAAGAAAGAGATTTTCAATCGCTTCTACCAAGCAAGCAACAATCCTAATAGCTCGCCGGGAACAGGCGTTGGATTGCATTTGACGCAAGCACTCGTGGCATTGCATCATGGAACAATTACGGTTGCCGATAATGAGGAAGGTTCTGGTTCTCGATTCACAATGAAATTCCCATTAGGCAATGGGCATCTTCTTCCCGAAGAGCAGCACGTAACTTCGGTTATAGAAGAGAGTAAGCAGTCTGTTGCAGAAACTGTTCCTCACCTACTCTTGGACAACGCAACCAACGAAGGCATCAACGAGCGCATCCGCACTTCACAAAACAACATCTTGTTGGTAGAGGATGACTCCGAAATCCGCCGATACATCCACGAAGAGCTGTCGCCATTCTACAACATCAAAGAGTGTGGCAACGGTAAAGAGGCTATGGAGATTTTGTTCAATCAGCCGATAGACATGGTGATTAGCGACGTGATGATGCCCGAAATGGATGGTATGACGCTATGTCACAAGATAAAGAGCAACATCAATCTGAACCATATTCCTATTATCTTGCTCACGGCAAAGGTGCGCGATGAAGACCGCTTGGAAGCCTTGGAAAACAATGCCGATGCCTACATCACCAAGCCATTCAACATGGAGATTCTGAAGAAAACCGTGAAGAGCCTACTCGTTGTACGCGAACAGTTGAAAAACAAACTCAGCGGTCAGCAAAGCCAAGAAGACAAGATTGAGAAATTGATTATGCCATCGCACAACGATAAGCTGATGGAGCGTATCATGAAGTTCATTAACCAAAACATCAGTAATCCCGACTTAACCGTCAACCAACTTGCCGACGAAGTAGGCTTGAGCCGTGTTCACCTAAATCGCAAAATAAAGGAACTGACCAACCAAACTACTCGCGACTTTATCCGCAATGTGCGCCTGAAACAGGCTACATATCTTCTTTTAGAGAAGAAGCACACCATTGTCGATATTGCCGAAATGGTAGGGTTCCTCAATGCAAGTAGCTTCACCGTTGCGTTCAAAGAGTTGTATGGCATGTCGCCTACCGAATATGCCAAGAAAAACGGGTAAATATAAACCTACCACCCCGCCCATAAAGGGCACCCCTCCTTCCAGAAGGAGGGGAAATCGAAGAACGTTGCTTCAAAAACAATAGCTACTATCTTTAGTAGAAGTACATAAAAATTCCCCTCCTTCTAGAAGGAGGGGTGGCTTTAGCCGGGGTGGTAGGAAGAATGCAACCTTTACCGCTTTTCAGCTCAAAGCATTCAAAATGAATTATTTAGAGTTTCCATAAATTCCTACGCATGGAAACTCGCGTTTCCACGTTAGGGAACGCGCGTTTCCTCGTTAGGAAACGAGAGTTTCCTCGTTAGGGACCGCAAGCTACAATTAACCTTCCACACCGCCTAAAG
>JAGBWA010000100.1 GCA_017630035.1 Bacteroides sp. | reverse complement strand
GATTAGCGCTCACCCTTATATAACCACCGTTCATCTCCCATCACCAATTGCACCGTTTATCGAATATTGAATTGACCTTGGAACAGATTTTTTAATAAGATATTCAATCATCTTCTTTTTTATCGCCCTATGAACAAAACCGAGAATACAAACTTTTTTACAGTAAATTTCAATAATATTTTTCCACAACACCTCTATCTTCATACAAATTGGTTCTATCGTACTTTGTACAACAGGAACACGAGCTCCTGCAGCAGCATTACAATCAATACGCCAACACTCATCAAGTAATTTCTCTATTTCATTATTCATTTCATCCCCAAATTCCGCAGCCACAATAGCACGGTCATAACAATTCGCATACGCTGCCGTAGGCGCGAGTTCATCTGAAACAACTCTTGCTATTGCCAATAGTTCTTCTCGATTACTCATAGGATTTATTGCTCGGCACATTTCATGAATATTTCTTATTATCTTTATCATCGCTGCGAAGTAAAACTTGACTAACAACTCATCCATTACAGGCACTCTGTTGCGCCGCAACTGAAAGCACCCCTGCAAGAAATCCCACAACTTATTTACAAAGAAAAAAGAAATCTTTTCCATAGATTTATTCCTCCTTTTTATCCTTTCATAGATGTGGAACTGCAATTGCATCCTTAACGCCTTGCAATATTTGGCAAATAACTTCTCGACTCCCTTCTTTTATCACTTTTTCAGCAGGAGGCATACGCCCATCAATAGTACATATAAATCCTACATCACAATCTTTAATACAAGATTCTATTTTTTGGGCTGACACCAAATCTTCAAGACAATATCTTAAAAAATTATCAGTTTCTGAAAAAAGTTCACTTACACATTCCCCCTCTCTTTTAGAGCTCCATCTTGAAATATAACTCTCAAGTAGTTTCATCTTCATCGTATAATCATTCATGCGTATCTCCTTAACTTTCATTCTCCTGAAACAACTTTAATAGGACGAACAGCCTGCCCGAGATAACGGCTAACATAGTCCGTGCTGTGGCGGCTCGAATAGAAGTAGAGATGCCTCGCGCGGTAGTTGTCGTACGAGTCCGGAACGGACGTCCAGTAGTAACCATACAAATCGGAATTCCAGAGAGAAGTCCCTTCGCCGTAACCAACAGTAGGAAGAAAGATGCTGTTAGATGCATACGCACCACGCCCGCGAATAACATAACCATTTACACCATTCTGCGTAGTCCATGTCCAATCACAATTATTGTTTAAGGCGCTTAATTCATCATCTGTCGGCAATCTCCACCCATTACCCCAATAAACATTCGCCGCGTCATGCTCTGGCACAAGAACACCATCAGAAGCAATCCATCCTTCGCTTAGCAAGGCAGAATCCGTTTTATTGCAAGTCGGTGTATTACTTTCTGAAAACGAAAAATTAGAATTCGATCCGTCACTCGCTACCCATTTATCATTCTCCCTCTTATACCCGACTGTATCACCCCACCAGAAGTAATAACCACTATCTTCAGGCTTTTCCGCGCCAATGTTAGTTGTTGCCCAATATGGGCCACCTTCCCATAGTTGTACTTTATCGATCTTCTCCCAATGCGCGTAATATGTTGCATTGCCAGTGACAATCGTTGCTCCATCGACTCGTGTGCCACCTTTTGACGCTGTCCACCATCCGACAAACTTATAACCTTCTTTCGTCGGATTAGGCAATTGTCCAACCGCCGTACCATCTGTGCGCGAAAACACTCCACCTCCATTACCGCCTTGTGCATCTAATATTACCACATATTCTTCTACAAAAACAGGACGCACAAGATACCCATAATGACGACTCGTATATTCTACTTTCCAATAATCTAAATCATCAGAACTAGCATTAAAGAAGCGTAATAAATAAGAACCTCCCCAATTTACATTATCTGCGGCTCTACTTGATGACCAATAGCCGGACGCACCAAATTTTCTTGACATGCCATAAGCATAACCAGGACAAGGAAGAAATATACTATTTGACGCATACTCACCCTTCCCTCGAACAATATAACCATCCACACCATTCGTTATTACACTCGTCCATTCACACCCACTCAATAATATACACAATTCTGAATAAGTCGGCATCCTCCAATCTCCGCACCAATGCACATGTGCTGCATCATTTTTTGACAGGAGACATCCCTTAGAATCAACCCATCCTCTAATCGAGGATTCTGATTGGCCATAAGTAGGTACATTGTCAGCTTTGAAAGAAAAATCTAAATTAAGGCCATCGCTTGCTACCCACTTATCATTCTCCCACTTATACCCTACCGTATCACCCCACCAGAAGTAATAGCCACTATCCTCAGGCTTTTCAGCTCCAATGTTAGTCGTTGCCCAATATGGGCCACCTTCCCATAGTTGTACTTTATCTCGTCCTTTTTCTACCACCCCCGACACAGTAACCTTTTCACACTCAAAATCCTTCGGCAAATCCGCTGATGCATACCAAATCCAGTTATAAATACCAGGCAGAAGATGTTCATTCGCAACATTTACCGCCGTACCGTCACTCTTACGTACATTCCTCATTGTGAGATTTGTGCCCCCGACCAAATCCTTTATCACGAATGAGGTATCGTATTTTACGTTACTTTCCCCCGTAACCGTAAACTTTATATCAACTAATCCATTCCACGGATAGCGTTGACGAGCTTCCACCGAAATTGTCGGCTCTTCAGCAACAGCCTCCCCCATAGTACAAAACACGGCAAACACCAACGTTGCTGCCCGTAAAAATTTATGACCCATCATTTCGTTTCTCCTTCGCGCCAGTTCCGTAAGTCCCACCCCGTCGGCGCGAAAAAGAACGTGGCGTACCTTAAATCCATGTCTTGAACGAGGCACGACCAAGCGCCTTGATGAAACACGAATAGAAGATACGCCACGTAGAATACACTACGTGACGCATCCCACATATTCAGCTTCATCTGGAAATTTTGGTCGTTTTCGTTCAAAGCCAAATACGCAAGATTGCGTACGTTACCCTCCTTCGCTCACTACGAGCTACGGAGGACGTGCCGAGGTCCTTGTCAGGATTCCCCGGCTCCTTCTTCGCCGCGCTTGAGTGCCGCGACGGTAAAAAGGTTTTGCCTGTCGGCTGTTTAAGCGCAAGTCTCAAGCCCAAATCAAACAATGGAATTTCTACCCTTCCTTTGTTCGACTTCGACTATATACTTCGACTTAACAACTATCCAGACCATTGGCGGATTCCCTGCAAGCCAAACCCGCCTCTATAAAAGATCATTCGTCGCTATTTGCGATATAGCCGCTTTCGCTTGCCCGTCATGCGACTGATTTATTTATGGCAAAATTATACTCTTTTCTGACTTCAAAAGCAAATTGCCCAAAATTGCCCGCTTCACATATTGCAATATTGTCATCTCCAGAAGTAAATGCAAGTTCCACTTGCATTTACTTCCTAAGTTTATTGGGTAGTATTGATAGTGGTGTCTTTTCCCTTCATTCCTTCCTAGGAAGGAAACCTGCGTTTACTTCTGGACAACTCCGATACTCTTCCTTTTCTATTGCAAAATCGGTATCGTATCCCTTACCGAACGAATCCACTCGGTAGGTGCCGATGGATGGTGACGGGATACAACAACAAGGAAATACTCCATGAAACACATGGGCAACGATGAAAGAAACCGCATTGAG